>JBPCWX010000224.1:0-4755 GCA_051009095.1 Gammaproteobacteria bacterium
GCCTCTTCAATCAGCAATGTCTCGGCGCCAAAAAAACAATACAACGAGGCCAATTCGCCTTCGATATGCTTGGGCAGTTGGTCGGATTTTAGGAGCATTGGTTAAGGTGACGGTTAAGTCGGCGGTACGTTGCTTTAAGTTATTTTAAGTTACTTTAAGTTACTTTAAGTTATTTCAATTGCGGCAAGTTGATTGTGCGGGCGTATTGCAAACGGTTGTATGGGTGACCGGGCGTCGAAAGTTATTTTGCCGCACTTTGCCGCCAATGTCTCGGCGGCGGCTGACAATTCGCCGGTCATCCTAATTCAAAAGTGGTCACGCCAAAAACGCCGGCATTCAGCGGCGGCGCAAATTTTGTATACATGCGCGCGGTTTCAAACACCGGCCGCATGGAAAAATCCGCCGCCAAAGCCAATGCCTCTTTGTTGGGGGACGGTGCATCCAGATAAAATGGCGTCCCCGCCGGCAGAGCGGCGACCAAATCTTTTATCAAGGCATTCGCCGTTTTTTTATCATCGGCAAACAAGGGGCCGATTTTATAACCCCGCCGACAAGGGCGCGATACGCCCAAACCGCATATATTGCCGCTATCCTGCCGCCACACCACGGCGCGACCGTGCGGCTGAGCAATCCAATCGCGCAGAAATTGTCGGCGTGGCGCCGGGAAAAATTTTTTATCATATGCGCATAAATCGGCAAAAGATACGGCGGCGGCGGCGACAATATTGGGCGGAGACGGCGGGGCGGTGGTGGCATGACCTTCGTAACGAATGTTGCCGTAGGCAAAGACAAAACCTGATTGGGCGTAATTCGCCTGCTGCGCCTGCACCCCGTCCAAACCGATGTTGTGTGCCGCCAAACGCTGCATGGCAGCCTGCCACAGCGCCATGCCATAGCCCCGTCCGCGCTGGGCGGGGATAACAATGTATAAACCAATAAAGCCAAAATCACCGTACGACACCGCCGCAATGCAGCCAATCAATTCGCCGTCAAGTTCACCGACAAAAAAACCGCCGGGGTCGGCATGATAAAAACTGACGGCATCATGATCGCCCGGATTCCAACCTTCGGCGGCGGCGCAAGCGATGGCAAAAGATGCCTCTTGCGGGCGCATCTGGCGGACTATAAACGCCATTATTCCGTGGCCGCCGCTAAGTCATCCAAGCAGGAGATAATGGCGGTGGGGGCAAATTCTTTCTCTGGCCAAGGTTCCCAATCGCCACTGCCGCGCTGTAGCCATGCCGCACGCCAGCCGACAGCGCGCGCCCCGGCAATGTCGAAAGGATTACTCGACACCAGCCACACCTCTTTGGCGGGTGCCTTGGCGCAGTGCAAGAAATGCGCATACACTTCTGGCGCCGGCTTAAAAAGCGCGGTATCTTCCACGCTGACCACCTCGGTAAAAAATTCCAAGGCGTTGTTGGCGGTGAGCAGCTGCCGCACCGCTTCGCGGGGGCCGTTGGAAAAAGCAAATAGACGGCAGTTGTGTGCGTCCGCCAGTTTTGGCAGCACGCGCGCGGCATCGGCAAAAAGCGGCAAGGCGGCAAAAGCGTGCATGAGTTCATCGCGGGCGGCGGCGGGGATGTGCGGTGCGCGCTCGGCGCAGACCGCAACCAAAGCATCGCGGGCGCAACCGTCAAACGGACGATAATGCCGCATCAGTCCGCGGCGAAAGGCGTATTCCAAATGTTTTTCGCGCCAGCGGAGCGCAAAGGCATTGGCATCATCAACCCATGCCGACAAAGCGCGCGCTACGCCGGCGGTGTCTACTAAGGTGCCGTATACATCAAATGCAAATGTGAGCATGGCTTTCTTTCATCGGATAAAATGACAGGTTATGGCTTAGGCGGTTTTCCATTTGATGGAGCAGCCCATGCTGGGGGTTTGTTGGGCGGGACCTTGACCAGTTTTGGCAATGGCGCGCATCGCGTTGAGTAAGTCGGCTTGGCGCTGGCTGGCGTCTTTCATGTTGGCGTCATCCAACTGCCCGCGATATTGCAGCTTGCCGGCGCGATTGAAACCGAAAAAATCTGGCGTGCATATGGCACGATAAGCGCGCGCCACTTCTTGAGTTTCATCCAGTAAATAGGGGAAAGTAAAACCATGCTGGGCGGCAAATTGTTTCATCTTGACCGGGTGGTCGTCGGGATAATTATGAAAATCATTGGACATAATGGCCAATGTGCTAATGCCGTCTTCGCGGAGCAGTGCCGCATCGGCGACTAAGCGCGCAATAATCGCTTTTACATATGGGCAATGGTTGCAGATAAATGCCACCAGCAAACCATTATGCCCGTAGCTTTGGGTGATTGAAATCGGCGTGCCGTCCACATCGGGCAGGGTGAAATCGGGGGCTTGCCAACCAAATTGACAAATTGGAGTATCAAGCAGCATGGGTTGCTCCGTAATGGTGAATGAAAAAAATAATTATAACAAAGGCGGATAAATTGACCAAGCGGTTTGGCGGGGCATTTCATTCATGGCCAGGCGCTCGGCAACTGCCTCAGGCAGGATCGGCAAGCGCTAAGGTTTCCCGCGCCTGCCGATATTCTTTATCGCCTATGCACACCCGACCGTCAGGGGTGGGAGATAATGACAGCCAAGGATTATCCGCCGCCGCATCTGTCAATGATAATGCCGCCAGCGCTTCCGCCACTGCCGCCGGCTGGCATACCAGCAAAACATCGCAGCCAGCAACCATCGCCGCCTGCATGCGGGTGGCCATAGCGCCGATATTGGCGCCGGCCATGGCAAGGTCGTCGCCGATAATTAAGCCGTCAAAGTGCAAACGCTCCCGCAAAACTTTTTTTAGCCAATAGGACGAAAAAGTCGCCGCCGCGGTATCGCATTCGGGATAGGCGATATGTGCGGTCATGAGGGCTGGTATGGTTGCCGCCGTCCGCGCAAAAACGGATAGATCTGCGGCTAACTCTTTTTCTGTGCGGGTATCAACAGCAAAATCAGTGTGTGAATCCGCTGCGGTATAACCGTGGCCGGGAAAATGCTTGCCGCAGGAAGCCATGCCGGCCGCCTTCATTCCCGCGACAAAAGGCAGGGCGCGTGCCACCACCAGGTCAGCGGTGGCGCCAAAAGCGCGATCGCCAATCACCTGAGAGCGTCCGCTTGCCAAATCCAGCACGGGGGCAAAATTTAAATCTATCCCTACCGCCAATAATTCCGCCGCCAACACCAAACCCGCGGCATGATATATTTTCGCCTCATCATCATGGGCCAAGGCGGCCAATTCCAACATGGGCGGCAGCGGCGAAAAACCGTCGCCGCGAAAACGGCACACCCGTCCGCCTTCTTGGTCGGCGGCAATGAGCAGCCGCCATTGGGCGGTGCGGCGAATATCGGCGGTCAAGCGCCGCAGCTGTTCGGCATCGGCAAAATTGCGGGTAAATAAAATCACGCCGCCGACCGCGGGGTGCTGCAGCCATTGCCGATCGGTTGCCGACAAAGTTAAATCGCCTGATAGGGCAATCATGAGTCGCCGTGCCATGGGTAGTGTGTTTGTCATATTCTTCCTCCGGTGTTTTCGGTAATAACCAAAGCGGCCGCTAAACCGCCGTCATGCGTGATGGAAAGGTGACAATGAGATACGCCGAGTCCCTCCAACATCTTTGCCAAGGACGGCACAAAATGGAATATTGGGCGGCCGGCGTTATTGGCCAGCACCGAGGTCTGCCGCCATCCCATCGGCGCGCGCATACCGCCGCCCAAGGCTTTGCTCAGCGCTTCTTTGGCCGCCATGCGTCCCGCCAAATAAGATAACTTAAATTGCCGTGCCGCATATTCTTCGCGTTCCGCCGCCGTCAATATTTTTTCGGGCAGCCGCGGATGGCGCGCGATGGCTTGCTGCAGCCGCCGCATCTCCACTAAATCATTGCCTACGCCGATAATCATGCTTGCTCAGTTTTGGTTGACATTTTTCCATGGGGTTAGTAATCATTTTTCTGGTTTCCCATCACCAGTCATAAAATTTTTGCGCAGTGTCGGCGGTGGAATGTGATACTCAATCCATTTACTTTAGACACTGGTTTCATTGCCCGAGGCTTGATGCAGGCTATCCCAGCTTTCGCGGCTGATGTGGTCTTGCATCAGATCATTGCTTGCCACAAACTGAATGAAAAATTTATATAGCATACCGTTTACTTTCTCCAATTCATGATTAATCAGCACGCATTTTCCGCCGTTGTGGTTGATGAGATGGACATATTCCACGCATTCTTCATAGTCTTCGGCATCCAATGCCCGCAAGGTGCTGTGCAAACGCTCGCACCAATCGCTGGGGCGAAATTTTTTGCCGTCTGTTGTTTGCCCGCGGATGATAATAAAGTCCGGTGGCGGAGATGAAAGCATATCTTGCGGCTGGTGTGGTTCGGTTGTGGTCATTTTACCCCCATGCGCATTTTCGCTTAAAACAGCAGGGATGTTGGTATTTTTGCATGATTTTTATAAAAACTTGTAAAATAGCGTTTTTGCCGTTGGGAGCGGCGCAAAAATTATGCACCACCATTATCTTGATTTTGACGCACTCAGTGCTAATGACGCCGCTGCTTTGCTGGCTCATGCGGCAGCGCGCAAGGCGCAGGTTAAAAGAGGCATTCGTCCGCCCACTTTGGCCGGGCGGGTGCTGCTCATGCTGTTTGAGTTGTCTTCCACGCGCACGCGCATGTCTTTTGCCGCAGCCATGGTGCAGGCGGGCGGGCAAGCGCAAATTTTTGATGCGGCACAATCGCAGCTGGTGCGCGG
>JBPCWX010000225.1:0-6701 GCA_051009095.1 Gammaproteobacteria bacterium
TGAGAGGTAGTGTCCGTCACTCCATCACTTGCGGCAGTGAGGTCAGTAACATATTCATATCTAGTATCGCTAACCGGAGATGAGCGATCAATGATAAATGCTTTGCCACCATCATTAATAATCTTTATGGGGTATTGTTCAATTAGGATACTCGCTAACTTCGCATCATCCAAATAGAAAATCTGCTCGTTGTCATCTATATCTACAACAGCAGAGGCTACGCTTATCACCCTTGCATTTATATTTTTATCACCAGCATAAACCCCAGTATTTAAGGGAGGAGCATTATCTGCAAGATACTGGTTTTTTTCTTGTTGTATTAGGTAATTTTGGTTTTGTTCTTGGACGCTTTCAAAGTCCTTATCAAAACAATTTGCAGCATCATTTACCGGAAACTCATTATAAATGACTTGAGAGAAGCCCTGATCCCATCCTCCTAAAGCTCCAAATAAACTGGGCGATGTTGTTATATATGTTAAGGTTCTATTACGGAGAGAATGTGTGCCGTGAGTTGTTACTGTATTCAGGATATAACTGAAGTTTCCGTTTGGCCCAACTGTTCTGCGAATAATATCCCCAGTTTTCATCGAGCCACTATACACTACCATCTGTTGCGGAGGCTGTGAGTCTCGTCTAAAATAGGACTTAGCAATCCTTCTCGACCGATGAGCATGGCAACCCATGATAACGGTAGTAATCTTTACCCTCGTCGTTAAATCTGCATAAAGTGGGTTTAGCGTCGAAAACTTATCGAGCACTTCCACATTAGCGGTTATTCTGGCACCATTAGGTTTCCCGGCTCCAGATATACCGGACTGTTCAAGAATATGGGACTGCAAGATTAAGACGTTGCCATCCATTCTGAAACGATTGGCACCATCGCCCACCACTCTCCACTCGGCACGCGTTTGAATGTTTTCTGCCGACAAAGTTACTACTGGAATATCTGCGGCTAAGACACTCGGCGCGAAAGCAAAAGCGCTCAGCAACAGTGCCATTTTGCATTTCATTATGCAAAAATCGGAGAGGTAAAAATTCTTGCCCTTGCTGCCTGCCACACGGGAAAATGGGGTCAAAAAAGCGGCAACAATGAATGCCGCCAATGCTCCTAAATGACTAAGACGATTACTCATAGCGTTATCTCCAATTTTACCGCTATTTTACACAACAAGACAAAAAAATGCAAATTTTTATTGATACCTTGCAAATTCCATTATGAAACGCGATAATGGATTTTACCAAAAAACAAGCAATGCGACGTGTTGAAACCGCCGCTTGCCATTCAAACCGCCGCTTGCCATTCATAGTGAAATCTGCCCTATATTCTCACCCCCCGCACTTGTGGGGGGGGTGCGAGGTCGCGCTAGCGAACTCGCGGGGGGTGCGATAATAAGTAAAGATAAACCACCCCCCGCAAGTGCTAAGGCACTTGCACCCCCCCCTAAAGCGGAGGGTGAGATGATAGATAGATGATAATGAAATCTGCGACAAATTCTCACTGACGGGCATTCCCCTAATCATTCAAGGCGCGCAAAGCGTCATCCAGCGTCACCGCCACCATCTTGGAAACACCTTTTTCTTCCTGCGTCACGCCAATCAAAGCATCCATAGCCTCGATGGTTGCCTTGTTGTGCGTCACCACCAAACATTGAAAACGCTGCGACAAATCACTCAGCAATGACAAAAAACTGTCCACGCGCATATCATCCAGTGCCGCATCCACCTCATCCATCACACAAAACGGCGGCAGCGCGCGCTCCATCAGGGCAAAGATAAAAGCCAATGCCGTCGCCGACTTTTCGCCGCCTGACAACATCCGCACCGGAAACAACCGCTTGCCCGGCGGCTTTGCCCGCACCTCAAAAACACCATCCAAAATAGAATCCCCCTCCATCGCCAAAACCGCCTCGCCGCCATTGAATAACTGCTTAAACAAACGGTCAAAATCCGCATTGACCAAATTAAAAGTATCCCGCAATTTGCTCCGCGTCTCCGTATCAATGCGCCGCATGGTGGTTTGCAATTCGCTCACCGCGTTTTCCACATCCAGGCGGTCGCTTTCCATTTTTTCCAACCGCTCACTCACCTCGGACAATTCGCTGTCGGCGGCAAAATTAATCCCGCCCAAGCGCTGCCGTTTTTCGCTCAGCGCATCAATCTCCGCCTGCCGTTCCGCCGGCGTCATGCTCGCCTCCGCCAACGTCAGCAGCTGCTCGCGATTCACCGACAACTCCTCCAAGGAATTATCCAGCCCTTCCACCCGCAAAGCCAGCTCTTTTTCTTCCACCTGCCAAGCGGCGTGTTTTTCGCGCCGCTGCTCCACCGCGGCAAGCTCGCGTTCGCGCTCCGCCGCCGCCGCTTCCGCTCGCGCTTCCAATGCCGCCGCTTCTTTTTCCGCCGCCTGCGCTTCTTTCTCGGTCATCGCCACCGCCGCCACATCCCGCCGCTCCCGCTCGCGCAATGACGATTCATCCAACCCCGTCAGATCACTCTCAATCTGCGCAATGCTGGTCTGCAATGATTCTTCCCGCCGCCGCAATTCTTCGCGCCGCGCGTCCGCCGCTTTAATTTGCTGCCGCAAATTTTCCTCGCGCAAATGCAGCTCGCGCCGTTCCGCTGATAATTGATGAAAATGCTCGCGGCATTTTTCCACTTCCGCCGTCACCCGCGACTCCGCCCCCCGCGCCAATTCCACCGCTTCTTGCCGCCGTACGCATTCCTCCTCCGCCTGCAGAGCCGCGGCGGTCTCGGCAACTGCCGCCCGAATTTCATTCAGACGCGCCTCACCCGCCGACAACTCCTCGGCGATTTCTCGCCGCCGTTCTGCGGCGGCGCGGCGGCGTTCTTCCCATTGACTCCAAACAACCCGCCGCTCCAACAATTCCGCCCGCGCCGCTTCCGCCGCCGCTTCCGCCGCCGTCCGCGCCGCTTCGCGCTCCGTCTGCCGCCGCTGCAATTCCTCTATTTGCTTTTGCTGCACGGTCAATTTTTGCCGTTCTTCCGCCACTGCCGCCGTCAATTCCGCCAACCGCCGCTGCCACACAAAACCGCCTTGCGCCTCGCCATGCACCAGCAAAGACTCGCGGGTGAAAACCAACCCTTCCCGCGTCACTATCATTTCGCCCGCCGCCAACTCGTGCCGCCTGCTCCGCGCCTCGGCTTCGCTGTCAGCGGTATACACACCCGCCAGCCACGTCGCCAATAAGCGGCTGCCCTCGCTTGACGCCTCAATGTGAGACAACAACGTCGGCCAATCGGCACGGGAAGATGGCGGCGGCGCGGCGGCGGCGGCGACTTCCACCAGCGCCGTCCCCGCCGGCGGCACACCTTGAGCCAATATATCGTCAATAGATTCCACCACATAACCGCCGGCGCACCGCCCCAAAGCGGCATCCAAAGCCGCCGCCCATTCTCCTGCCCGTAAGCGAAGAACATCAGCCAATCTTTTGCCCCCGTCCCATTCGCCCTCACGCGCCAAAGATTCCAAGGCGGCATATTCCGCCTCTTGTCCGACAATGACACTTTCGCCGGCACGCGCCGCCGCCTGCGCCGTTTCCAATTCCGCCGCCAAATCCCTGCATTCCCCAACCGCCGTCACGATCGCCGCTTCGCATTCCGCCAAACGCTCCTGTGCCGCCGCCGGGGTGGGCGGCGCACTCTCGTCATCATCCATCGTCAGTTTATTTTTTGCCGACTGCAAAGAATCAAGGTGCGCCGCCAAGGTCTTTTGCTGCTCTTCCATCATCTGCCGCTCCAGCCGCACCGCTTCACGACGCTGCTGCGCCGCCGCCAATTCCCCTCTGGCCGCCTCCATCACCTGCTCGCATTCATGCAAAGACTTCTGCAACCGCTCCATCTCATCGGCACTGCGCTCAGCCGCGGCAATGCACGCTTCCAAAGCGCCGCCGATGCCCGACAATTCTTCAGCGCCTTCCTTTTGTCCGCCGGCGCATTCCGTCACCGCCCGCCGCGTATCTTCCAATTCAGCAATTTCCGCCGCCCAACGCGCCTGCAACTGCGCCCGTTTATCGCCGGCTTGCGCCAGATCCTGCCGCGCCCGTTCCGCCGCTGATTGCGCCCGCGCCCAATTTGCCCGCAATGTTTGCGCCCGTTTTGCCCATTCACCATATTGCGCCCGCGCCTGTTCGCCGCGTTCGCGCAAAGCATCCAACCGCTTGCGCGCAATTTTCAATTCTCCATCCAATACGGATAACACCTGCCGTTTATCAACAAGTTTCGCTTCCGCCGCGGCACGGTGGTCTAAGATAATCAATGCCTCCAGATCATTAATGCGGGCGCTCATTTCACGATGCCGCTGTGCCGCGCGCGCCTGCCGCTTCAGCGCCTCCCGTCTACGCCGCAAATCTTCCAGCAAACGGCCAAGCTCTTCCAAATTGCCGGCGCAACCAGCCAGCCGCCGCTCGGCTTCACGCCGACGGTCTTTATAATGCGACACTCCCGCCGCTTCTTCCAAAAACTGCCGCAATGAATCGGGCGAGGCTTCGGCGATGGCGCCAACCATGCCTTGCTCCACCACCGCATATGAACGCGGCGACACCCCCGTACCGCGAAATAAATCCACCACATCGCGCCGCCGTACCGACTGCTCATTAATATGAAAATGCGATTGCCCATCACGCCCCAATTCCCGCCGCACAATAATGTCCTCAAATGCGCTCCACATTCCCAAGTCATCACCCTCATCGGCGACAAAGCGCATCTCCACCACACACCAATCCGCCGCCGCGCGATCGTCTGTGCCGCTAAACAGCACATCCTGCAAAGCGCCACCGCGCAAAGACGCCGCCCGCGATTCGCCCAGCCCCCAGCGCACCGCATCAATTAAATTAGATTTACCACAGCCATTGGGCCCCACCACCCCGGTGAGTCCATCGCCGACAACAAAAGAGGCGCGGTCAGGAAAAGATTTAAATCCTTGTAAATTGAGGGCGGTTAACCGCATATCAGCGCATTCAATTTTTATGCGCGGTCAAGCGCGCTGAAAAACCAACGTTGCGTTGGTGCCCCCAAACCCAAAAGAATTACTGAGCGCGGCGCGAATGGATTTTTCCCGCGCGGTGTTGGGCACATAATCCAAGTCGCAATCGGGGTCGGGGTTGTCTATATTAATAGTCGGCGGCATAATGCCGTCTCTCATCGCCAAAACAGTGAATATTGCCTCCACCCCGCCGGCTGCTCCCAGCAAATGCCCGGTCATGGATTTTGTCGAACTCACCGCAGTGCTGCCCGCCGCCGAGGTCAGCGCCAAATGAATCGCCCGCGTCTCGGCAACATCGCCCAAAGGGGTGGAGGTGCCATGCGCGTTAACGTAGTCCACTTCATCCGCCGCCACGCCGGCATCATTCATGGCGTTAGTCATCGCGCGCGCCGCACCTTTGCCGTCCTCCAGCGGAGCGGTGATATGATAGCCATCGGCGCTCATGCCATAACCTGACAGCAGGCAATATATATTGGCACCGCGCGCCCGCGCCCGCTCGTATTCTTCCAAAACCAAAACTCCCGCCCCTTCACTCAGCACAAAACCATCGCGTCCGCTGTCAAAAGGGCGTGAGGCTTTTTCGGGAGCATCGTTAAAAGATGCGGACAAAGCCCGCGCCGACGCAAAACTCCCCAAACCCAGCGGGGTAATTGCCGCCTCGGCGCCGCCGCAAATCATCACCTCGGCATCGCCGTATTGAATCAGCCGCAGCCCTTCGCCGATATTGTGGGCGCCGGTGGTGCAGGCTGACACCAATGCCATATTGGGACCCAAAAAATTGTTGAGGATGGACAGATGCCCGGAGATGATATTAACGATGGTGCCCGGCACAAAAAAAGGTGAAATACGGCGCGGCCCGCTTTTGCGGTATAAATCCTGCACGTTTTCAATCATACTCAGCCCACCGATACCGGAGCCGATAGAGACGCCAATGCGTTCGGCATCGGGCTCATTATCACTCAGACCGGCATCGGCAATCGCCTGCATACCGGCGACCAGACCATAATGCACAAACACATCGGTTTGACGGACAAGTTTGGCGGGGATATGGGCGGCGGCGTCAAAATCGCGCACTTCTCCGCCGATGCGGACAGAAAATTCGGCGGCATCAAAGCGCGTAATGGCGCGAATGCCGCTGTCGCCATTAATCGCCGCCCGCCAAGCGGTGGCGACGTTATTGCCCAAGGGCGACAGCAGACCGACGCCAGTAACCGCGACCTTGCGCGTCATGGCTTATTCCGACTGTTTGCTTTCAATGTAGTTAAGCGCATCGGCGACACTGACAATTTTTTCGGCTTCCTCATCTGGAATTTCGCAGTCAAATTCATCTTCCAATGACATGACCAGCTCCACCGTATCCAGTGAATCAGCCCCCAGGTCATCCATAAATTTGGACTCCATGGTGATTTTTGCCTCTTCAACACCGAGTTGTTCGGACACAATTTTTTTCACGCGTTTGATAAGTTCTTCGTTAGACATATAAAAAGCCCCTTTCTTTTTTGATAAGTATGGATTCTATCAAATCCCACCCTCTATAATACGATTTTTTTATTGCACGGTGATTTTTTATTGTTTGCCCCAAAATGTTTATAATAAATAGGGTATAGGAATTTTTAGGCAAAATCGGATAATCATCAATGATAGACAAGTCAGAAAAAACCATGAAATCAAGCGCATCACCCATTAAAAATCGGACGTTATT
>JBPCWX010000226.1:0-4993 GCA_051009095.1 Gammaproteobacteria bacterium
GCCGCTGGTTTTGTCAAATTTCGACATGCGGTTTGGCGTTTGCAAAAATGGGCGAATCGCGTGCGCAAGAAGTCCGTAGAAAACTTTGCAAACAATGTCGACGACAATCCACACAATGACAATGATGCTGATTTGCAAAATTAAATTGCCTTGCGGCGAGATGAATTGCGGTAAAAAGGCGATGAAAAAAATAATATCCTTCGGATTGCTTGCTCCAAGCAAAAACGCTTTTTTGAACAACGGCATAAAATTTGGTTTTGCCACTGCATCAATGCGGACAATATCGCTGCCCGCTGGTTTGACGGCAGAACGAAAGGTAGCGATGCCCAAGTATATTAAATAGGCCGCACCAAGGATTTTAAGCGCGAGGTATAACTGCGGTGAGTTAATAATCAACACGCCGATGCCAGCCGCGGAAATAATTAAATACATGCAAGAGGCAAGCGTGCCGCCCAAAAACGCCGGATAAGATTTTATAATTCCATAGCGCACTGAATTGCCCACCATGAACAATGACAGTGGGCCGGGGATAATCACCACAACAAACGCGGCGATGATGTAGAGGATTAATGTTTCAAGCGGCATTTTTCAACTTTACACGCAACAGCTAAATTCATTTTTTCACTTTCTTTGGCAAAGATAAACAAAAACATATTCTCGTTAACAAGCGTCCATAACTCAACACCATCACCAAACAATCATTTTACCCGGATTCATTATACTATGCGGATCTAAGGCTTTCTTAATCGCCCGCATAGCACCCAAAGCAACAGGATCTTTATAACACCGCATCTCTGCCAATTTGCTTTGACCAATGCCATGCTCGGCACTAAATGAGCCGCCAAAAGATTTAACCGCATCCAACAATTTCGCCTCCAAATCCGCCGCCCGTCGAGGATTCGCCGCCGGTGATTCTCCATTAGGACGTAATGATAAATGCAAATTGCCATCGCCCAAATGACCAAAGGCTATGATATATTGCCCCGCCACATCAGCAGCGACCAAAGCCTCGGCGGTATCAATAAAATCCGCCAATTTATCCAGCGGCAGCGTCACATCCATTTTGCTCCATCCCCCCTCACGTTTGGTCGCCTCCGGCGTTGACTCGCGTAATTGCCAAAACTGCCGCCGCTGCGACTCCGACTGCGCCGCCACCGCATCCGTCAATAAGCCGCGCTCCAAACCGACCTCCATCGCCGCCAATAACCTATCGCCAATGTCAACACCGCCCGCCGCCTCCGCCAAAACCGTCAGCTGCGGTGAGGCAAAAGGCTGCTGTATGTGCGGCATATGTTTGTGCAGCAAAGATAATAAAATCTCTGGAATTAATTCAAAACTTTCCATCATACCGTCCGTTTGCTGCTGGCATAACAGTAATAATTCCAACGCCGCCCGCACATTCGGTACGGCGGCAAAAACAGCAGCACGACTCGCCAATGCGGGAAATAGCCGCATCACCGCGGCGGTAATCACTCCCAACGTGCCTTCTGAGCCAATCAGCAAATTTTTCACGTCATAACCGGTGTTGTCTTTGCGCAAGCCGGTCAGCAAATTCATTATCTCCCCAGACGGCAAAACCGCCTCCACGCCCAAACATAAATCGCGCGCATTGCCATAACGCAACACATTCACCCCGCCAGCATTGGTCGCTAAATTGCCGCCAATCTGACAACTGCCTGCCGCACCTAAATGCAGCGGAAAAAACATGCCGTTTTCTTCTGCCGCACGCTGCACATCTTCCAATATGCAGCCCGCCTCCACTGTGATTGTTCCGGCGGCGGGATTAATGGCGCGAATGGCTCGCATCCGTTCCATCGCCAGCAATACAGCAGTGCCGCTATCATCCGGCGTTGCCCCGCCACGATACCCAGTATTACCGCCTTGCGGCACCATAGATATTTTCGCCTCATGGCATAAGCGGACAATGGCGGCAACTTCTGCCGTGCAAGACGGACGCGCCAAGGCCAGTGCGCGACCGTGATATTGCCCCAACCAATCGCGCAAATAGCTGGCGGGAATATCATCCCCCGCACAAATACCGCCCTGGCAAACTTTGTGCAACCGCTCAATAAAAACCGAATCGTTCATTTATATTTCAATAGGACGGATTAGGAGCAAAACATATCATGGCAACATCCAATATTACCTTTCGCCATCTCTGGTGTCATTCAAAGCCCAATTATAATCATCACCGCTAATGGCGGATATTTTGCCCAGCTGCTCCTGCAACTTTGGCTCGGCATAATGCTGCAAATGGGCAATAACGCTAAGATCATCACCGCCAAAATCTTCCTTAAACCATTCGTATATGCTGGAAACATAAAGACGCCCATTTTGTAAACGGACACCGCGCGGATGATTAATATATGCTGCCGCCGCAGCGTCTAACATCTCCTCACTGTTGGCGGCGGTATAAGCGGATAGCACCAAATTGGGGCAGCCGATAGAAGCGCAATTAACCGCATAATGCAAGCGCGCATCCTGCCAAATAGGGCGCAAAATACGATGCTCAATATCGTTCAGTGATAACGCTTTATCCTCTACGGTGATTAATTTGTCATCCCACGGCCCAAAAGAAAACAAACCAGATGAAATATCGCGAATGCTATCTATTGGATAGTGTTGCAATACTGTGTGCACTGTCAAAGCGTTATACAAATTAATCCAATACGCTCTTTGCTCAGCGCGATTAAGAGTGCGCGGTTTTGTCTCTGCCAGCAAAGCAAGGTAATCATCTAAGGCTTGCTTGTCAACATCCGCTATGGCGGCATAATCAAGCAAGGCAATACCATCCTGATGAACAAGATATTTTTGCAAAAAATTACCCCAAATGTTGTGCGCTACCGTGCTTTGGCTCGCCGCATCTTGTGCTTGCCAATAAGCCCACAATTCCGCTTTGGGTGCAGCCAAAGTCGGTGCGCATAAAGCAACCAATATCAACAACCATGCTTTTTTTATCATAATTCATCTCCAAAATTTGAGCAACCGAGGCAAAACCTGTATTTAATCATTTTTTACGATATTATAAAAACACCTCATCGCCACTTGTCTTGGCAAGGATGATTTCCGCCATCGCAAAAAACTTGATGCCAAAGCAATAAAATGTATAGTATGATTAACGGAGTAATTTATTCGGAGACAAAACAATGCTGACCAAAATCACCCGCAATCTTGCTGTATTAATATTGGGCTTATCGCTATCGGCAACGGCTTGGAGCATGCCCCATCCAATGGATCCGCTATCTGCTGATGAATATCAGAAAATCAAAGCAGTCCTCAAAGCGGCCGGGCATGTCGATGATAGCACCCGCTATCCACTTATCACCTTATTGGAACCGTCCAAGAAAGAAGTCCTCGGATGGCAGCCGGGCGACGATTTTTCGCGCCGTGCACGGCTGGTTGTCCGCCAAGGACCACGGGTGTTTACTGCTACTGTTGATATTAACGCCGAAAAGGTTTTATCGTGGCAGGAAAAGCCGGGCGTGCAATCTTCCGTGATGTTTGAAGAATATGCTGAAGCACAGCAAATCGCGCTGGACAATGCCGAAATGCAAGAGCGGCTGCGCTCCCGCGGCGTTGTTGATTTGGAAAAAATATATTGTCCGCCGGCATCTCAGGGATATTTTGGCGGCGCCGAAGAAGAAGGACGGCGGCTGTTTAAGGTTTATTGCATCGATCTCCGAGTCGCCGGCAATAATTATTACGGCTACCCCATTGAAGGATTGTATGCCGTGGTTGACCTCCGCGACAAGCGGGTGATACGGGTGCATGATTCTGGCGCCATCCCCATTACAACGGAGAATTTAAATTTCACCGAAAACGATATTGGGGCATTGCGTCCGCCACTGAAGCCGGTGCTAAACAGCCAACCAAACGGGCTGAACTTTCGCTTGGACGGCCACGTGGTGGAATGGCAAAAATGGCGTTTTCATCTTCGCATGGATCGGCGGTTGGGCGTGGTGCTGTCTGAGGTGACCTATCGGGACCAGGGAGAAGACCGCTCGGTTTTGTATCAGGGCTACATGTCAGAAATGTTTGTCCCCTACAACGACCCCGATTTTGGCTGGTTTTCGCGCACCTATTTTGATGTCGGCGAGTACGGTTTGGGACTGTTGGCGTCACCACTTGTGGCCGGCGCGGATTGTCCGCATAGTGCCGCTTTTTTGCCGACTGTGATTAACGATGATGAAGGCGGTGCGTTGGAAGTGCCGAATACCATTTGCATCTTTGAGCGCAACACCGGCAACCCTCTGTGGCGTCATGCGGAGTTTTTGAATGAAACGTACGAAGGGCGGCCGGCAGTCGAATTGGTGGTGCGCATGGCCCCGCAAATCGGTAATTATGATTATTTGATTGATTGGGTTTTTAAGCAAAACGGTGAATTGGACGGGCGCGTTGGCGCCACCGGCATCGATGCGCTGAAAGGCGTAAAGGCCAAACATATGCGTGAGCCGGGAGCAGCGGCGGAGGCAAAATATGGCATGTTGGTGGCGCCCAACATTGTCGCCATCAATCATGACCATCATTTTAATTATCGGCTGGACTTGGATGTGGACGGCACCAGCAATCACATCATCCGCAATTATTACGAATTGGAGCAGCTGCCGTCCAACCATCCGCGCAATTATGTATATGTGGTGCGGGAGGAATCTCCCTATCGCGAGGCGACGGCACAATATCGTATGGGCGGCCAAATTCAACGCTTCCGCGTGGCGAGCAGCGATAAAACCAACCGTGTCGGTAATCCCACTAGCTACGAGATTTTGCTGCCGGGACGGGCGGCATATATTCTGCCCCAAAATGAGTGGTATTCTCAACGGGCTAATTTTTTGCTCAATGACCTTTGGATAACGCATCACCATGCCGAGGAGCGATATGGCGGCGGCGATTTTGTTTTTGCCGGCAAGGGGGATGATGGGCTGCAAGTGTGGACACGCCAAAACCGCCCAGTCAAAAACAAAGATTTGGTGGCGTGGATTAATATCGGCATGAA
>JBPCWX010000227.1:0-2124 GCA_051009095.1 Gammaproteobacteria bacterium
ATAGCAGAGAAAAACAAAAACAAAGCATTGCAATCTTGCCTGCGTGCATAAATTGCTTGCCTAAAAGCACAAATTGGCAAAAAATCCTGATTCGGTAAATAGGAGAAATTAAAAATGGAAATTATTACTGCCGCTTTGGCTCTTTATCTTGTTCAACTGCTGCTGCCCAATGGGATGGCGCGTTATATGGGGGTTGTTGATCGCGCCTATCTGTTTGGCGCACGTGACGCAGAACCCAAAAAAATGCCTGAAACTATTTTGCGCGCCCGCCGTGCCGCCAGCAATATGCAAGAAAGCATACCCGTATTTTTGGCACTGGCTGTGCTGGGCATACTGCAAGACGCAGCCATGATGGAAGCCGCGGCAATTTGGCTGGCTTTGCGCATTATTTATGTGCCGCTTTATATCGCAGGCACAAATATATGGCGCACGCTTGTTTGGGGTGGCTCGCTCATTTGCCTGATTATGATGGTGGTGGCTCTGTTTTAAGACCATCCGCTTTTGGATGGATAGTAAAGTTTGGCGTGGCCAGATGTTGCATCTGCGCGACAAAATGGCACAATGAATAATCTCAAATCTACAGATTGCTTTTCGTTTTTAGAAAAGCAAAATCTGGAAAGAGCGGCATAAATGGCTGTATGTTCTGCCATTATCTTAAATAAAAATAATCTCAAATCTAAAGATTGCTTTTCGTTTTTAGAAAAGCTATTATGCTTTTTGTGAAAACGGGAAATTATTATGAGAACCATTAAACGCCACTTGCAACCACACATTTTAGATGTGCTAAAGTCGTTTCCTGCTGTCTATATCAACGGCCCACGTCAAACGGGTAAAACAACATTGGTGCGTGATTTGCTGGCAAAAAACTATAAGGCAAAATTTCTCACCTTTGATGACACATTGGAACGCACCGCCGCACAGCGCAATCCCCTTCGCTATATGCGCGACTCAGGAACGCCGCTCATTATTGATGAAGTGCAGCTCGTAACAGATATTTTTAGACCACTGAAACTATTGATTGATGAACAACGCGGCAAAGCACGCACCACAAAAGCAATGGCAAATGGGCATTATTTGCTTACTGGCTCGGCCAATTTGCAGGTGATACCAGAATTGGCAAGTGCTATGGCCGGGCGCATGGCAACCTTAACCCTATTGCCGGTAAGTGCGGCCGAAGCGATGGGAAAAACCTCGCATTTTTTGGAAAGATGCTTTGCAAAAGATTTTACAGATATTAAAAGAAACAATACCAAACTAGCCACGATGATGCGGCGGGCGAGCTATCCTGAGCTTAAACACATGCCACAAAATATGGTGGATAGCTGGTTCAAAAATTACATACAAAAAATCACATTGGAAGACCCGCGCCAGATTTACAATCTAGAAAAAGCGGAGCTTATGCCTCTATTGTTGCAAGCTTTAGCGGTGCGTGCTGGCAATCTGGTTAATGACGCAAATATTGGGCGTGAGCTGGGATTAAATGCAGTAACCACGCGCACCTATCGCACAATTCTTAACGGCACATTTGTCACCAACACATTGCGCCCTTGGCATCGCAAAATTGCCAAACGGCTGGTAAAGTCGCATAAGATATTTTTTCATGACACAATGTTGCTTTGCTATTTGCTCGGCAGCACACCTGAAGAATTGGCTAAGAACAACCCCACGCGTTTTGGCCATGTGCTGGAAAATTTTGTGCTGTCTGAACTATGTAAATATAATTTTACGACAGGCGAAAAACTGGCCATCAGCTTTTATCGCACCAATGATGGCCGCGAAATTGATTTTATATTGGAAAAGCAAAACAAGCTGGTGGCGATAGAGGTTAAACATGCGGAGAATGTAACCGATAAGGATTTAGCTGGCATTAAAGAATTACAGGCGCACACTGGCAAAGATTTCCATTGCGGCATTGTGCTGTGCAACGCGCCACGTGTGATAAGCTTTGATGATAATATCTATCTCGTGCCATTTCATGCTCTATGGCAATGAGCGTTAATGGTGCGGCCGAGAAGACTCGAACTTCCACGGGTGTTACCCCACAGCGACCTCAACGCTGCGCGTCTACCAATTCCGCCACGGCCGCACGCCGAAGGCTGGTCAACTGACTAGCAAAAAAGCGCG
>JBPCWX010000228.1:0-5972 GCA_051009095.1 Gammaproteobacteria bacterium
GGCACAATTTCGCCGCCGCCATGCACGGTAATTTCTAATTCACCATCCGACATATCGGCGATGCGTTGTGCCAGGCGATTGGCGCCAGTGCCGAGGGCGGGCGAATCTTTGGGCCACGTGGTGGTCATGCGCCACACAATTTTTTTCTTGGCGGGCGCTATGGTCGGGGCGGGCTTTTGCTCCTCTTTTTTACCGCAGGCGGCGGCCAAGGTTGCGCCCCCCACAACTAAACCGGCACCAATAAATTTTCTCCGTTCCATCATTTTGTCCTTTGTGATTTTGGTAAAAATACCCACACTTTTGCACTGACCGGCATTATAACAAAATGCCGCTAAATGCTATCGCTCATGCTAAATAGGATTTTTTCATCTGTGACTTCCTTTGGTAATTTTCAATAAGAAATATTTTGCCGTAAAAATGATGAATGACCAAACTTAAATAAAAAGATTATTGGGGCGATATATTTGCCGTCATCAGTTTAATATGGCTAAATGGGCGGTATGATTTTGTTTGGCGTGATGGCGGCTGATTAAAAAATTTTGCGGTGGCAGTTAAAAAATTTGCGTAAATTGCTTGACTATAAGATATTATGTTGTGCTATAATAATAATCTACGCCTAAACAAAGGCGGAAACCGATAAATGCTGGGCGCGAATGCGCATGGTTTTTATCAACACTAAAAATTATGCCTACAATAAATCAACTGACACGAAAGCCGCGGCGTTCCAAAAAGTATAAATCGGCGTCTCCGGCATTGGAAAACTGCCCGCAACGGCGAGGGGTTTGCTTGCGCGTATATACCACCACGCCCAAAAAGCCCAACTCCGCTTTGCGCAAGGTCGCCCGCGTCCGTTTGGTCAATGGCTATGAAGTAACATCTTATATCGGCGGCGAGGGGCACAACTTACAAGAGCACTCGGTGGTGCTGGTGCGGGGCGGTCGGGTCAAAGATTTGCCGGGGGTGCGCTATCACGTGGTGCGCGGTTCTTTTGATACCGCCGGGGTGGATAAGCGCCGGCAAGGGCGTTCCAAATATGGCGGCAAGCGCCCCAAGAAGCAGTAATCGATTATGTCCCGTCGTCGAGTCGCCGTTAAAAGAAAGATTCTGCCCGACCCGCGCTATGGCAGCGAGCGGCTGGCCAAGTTCATCAATGTGATGATGGTTAACGGTAAAAAATCGATTGCCGAGCACATTGTTTATGGTGCGCTCGACGAGATCGACAAGCGGCGCGGCAATCCCATGGAAACTTTCGAAGAAGCCATAGAAAATGTTCGCCCGCAAGTGGAAGTTAAATCCCGCCGCGTAGGTGGGGCGAATTATCAAGTGCCGGTGGAAGTCCGGCCGGCGCGGGCGGTGGCGCTGGCGATGCGTTGGATACGCACGGCGATGCGTGTTGGCGGCGAAAAATCGTCCAGCCGCAATCTTGCCAATGAATTGATGGAGGCGTCCGGCGGGCGCGGTACTGCGGTCAAAAAACGCGATGACACGCACCGCATGGCAGCCGCAAATAAAGCGTTTGCCCATTTTCGCTATTAATTTTTGTCATGAGAAAAGTTCCCATCAATTTATACCGCAACATCGGCATTATGGCGCACATTGACGCGGGCAAGACCACGACCACTGAGCGCATTTTGTATTACACCGGCATTTCCCACAAAATCGGCGAAGTGCACGAGGGTACGGCGGTTATGGATTGGATGGAGCAGGAGCAAGAGCGGGGAATTACCATTACGTCGGCGGCAACCACTTGTTTTTGGCGGGGTATGGCGGGCGACTTGCCGGAGCATCGGATTAATATTATTGACACGCCGGGACATGTTGACTTTACCATTGAGGTGGAGCGTTCATTGCGCGTTTTGGATGGTGCGGTTGGGGTGTTTTGCGCTGTTGGCGGCGTGCAGCCGCAATCCGAAACGGTGTGGCGACAAGCCAATAAATACAAAGTCCCGCGTCTTGCCTTTGTCAATAAAATGGATCGGGTGGGGGCGGATTTTCACCGCGTGCGCGAGCAGATTAAAAATCGGCTGCGGGCGGTGCCGGTGCCGGTGCAATTACCGATTGGCGCCGAGGACAATTTTCGCGGAGTCATTGATTTAACCGAAATGCAGGCGATTTATTGGGAAGATGAAAACATGGGCGCGCGTTTTCGCAACGAAGACATTCCCGCAGAATTGGCCGAGGAAGCCGCCCTGTGGCGCGAAAACTTATTGGAGATGGCGGCTGAGTCATCGGAAGAATTGATGAATGAATACTTGGCGAATGGTGATTTATCGGCGGCGCAAATTCGCCAGGGGATTCGCTTGCGGGCGGTGGCGAATGAGATTGTGCCGATGTTGTGCGGCACGGCATTTAAGAATAAAGGGGTGCAGGCGCTTTTGGACGGCGTGGTGTATTATTTACCGTCTCCGTCCGATATGCCGCCGGTGCAGGGCATTGATGATGAAGACCAAGAGATAACCCGCAAAGCGGCGGATGATGAGAAAATGGCGGGCTTAATTTTCAAGGTGGCCAATGACCCATATGTTGGGCAGTTGTCATTTTTTCGTTTATATTCCGGCACTTTGCAATCGGGCTCGACGGTGCTGAACATGTCGCGTGGTCGCAAAGAGCGGATTGGGCGGATTTTACAGATGCACGCCAACAGTCGCGAGGAGATTAAAGAGGTGAGGGCGGGCGATATTGCGGCGGCGGTGGGGCTAAAAGAAGGCATTACCGGCGAGACGATATGCGCTCCCGATAGTGCGGTGCGGTTGGAAAAAATGAGTTTTCCGGAGCCGGTGATTCATGTTGCCGTGGAGCCGAAGACCAAGGTGGACCAAGAAAAAATGTCTTTGGCGCTGGGACGGCTGGCACATGAGGATCCATCATTTCGCGTGCGCAGTGATGATGAATCGGGACAGACCATTATTTCTGGCATGGGGGAGCTGCATTTGGAGATTATTGTCGATCGCATGAGGCGCGAATTTAATGTTGAGGCGAATGTTGGGCGGCCGCAGGTGGCGTATCGGGAGGCGATTCGCAAAACCATCGAAGCGGAAGGCAAATTGGTGAAGCAAACCGGCGGGCGTGGGCAATATGGTCATGTTTGGATAACGATGGAGCCGCTGGAAAACGGGCAGGGTTTTGAGTTTGTAGACAAAATTAAAGGTGGCTCAGTGCCCAAAGAATATATTCCCGCCGTGGAAAAGGGCATTATTGACACCATGAAATCGGGCATCTTGGCGGGTTATCCGGTGGTGGATTTGCGCGTTACTTTATTTGACGGTTCTTATCATGATGTGGATTCCAGTGAGCAGGCTTTTCGCACGGCGGGGTCCATTGCTTTTCGCGAGGGCATGAAAAAGGCGAAGGCGGTTTTATTGGAGCCGATTATGAAAGTGGAAGTGGAGACGCCGGAGGAAAAGATGGGCGATGTGATGGGTGATATTAATTCACGGCGCGGGATGATTCAAGGGATGAGCGATATTATGGCGGGCACCAAAGCGGTAGATGCCGATGTGCCGTTGTCGGAGATGTTTGGCTATTCCACGCAGCTGCGTTCATTGACGCAAGGGCGGGCGACGTATCATATGGAGTTTAAGCATTATGCCGAAGTGCCGGCGAATGTGGCGGCTGAGATTATTAAGGCGGGTGGGTGATGATTTCTAATCCATCCACTGTTTATTGTTTGCCATCGCAAGCGGCGGGGAAGTGGCAACAAGCAACAGCAAAAGCACTTCGCCAAAACGCTACGCAAGCCGAGGTAGTTCTTTGGCCGCATCTTCGCAATAGGCGTTTGGGTGGATTTCAATTCCGCCGTCAACACCCGATTGGGCATTATATCGCTGATTTTGCTTGTGCAGAGGCTATGTTAGTTATTGAGGCTGACGGTGGTGGTCATGCCGATAGCAAGAGCGAGGATGAGGCACGGACTGCTTTTTTGCAGTCGCAAGGTTGGGAGGTGCGGCGTTTTTGGAATGATGAAATTATGCAAAACACGGATGATGTTTTGTCGGCGATTTTGAGTGCGGCAGAGAAAAGAGCGAAAGCCAAATTATCTCCCCGCAACAGCGCCACCACTTCTCACCCTCCGCCTTTGGGGGGGGGTGCAAGTGCGTTAGCACTTGCGGGGGGTGGTATGCGCGGAGAAGAAAAGTCCACCCCCCGCGAGCGCGCTGTTGCGCCCTCGCGCCCCCCCCCGCAAGCGGCGGAGGGTGAGAAGTTAGAGGATAATCGCGCCGACGTATTGGCGAGTGTGGCTACTTTGAGTGCGGCAGAGAAAAGAGCAAAAGCCAAATTATCTCCCCGCAACAGCCCCACCACTTCTCACCCTCCGCCTTTGGGGGGGGGTGCAAGTGCGTTAGCACTTGCGGGGGGTGGCACGCGCGGAGAAGAAAAGTCCACCCCCCGCGAGTGCGCTGTTGCGCCCTCGCACCCCCCCCCGCAAGCGGCGGAGGGTGAGAAGTTAGGGGATAATCGCGCCGACGAGTCGGCGAAATTGGCGGCTGATATTAGCAAGGCGGGTGGATGATGAATTTTGATGCTATCATGGCAGAAGTTCAAGGAGTGGTTAGGCAAAAAGGGATAAATTTCTTTGATCCTCCTGAGGCGCAATTTGAATCCGAATTGAGGAATGGATTGATTCGCGCCAAAGTTCCGAACGTCCAACCCTATCAATCGACAATGGATGTTTTTGACAATGGCGAAGGCAAAAGGATGAAACCTGACATTGTTGCCGGCACCGTCGCGTTCGAACTGAGCTGTCGTAAGGATTCCCCTACCAGGGGGCATTACAAATTTTTGCGGGATGTTTGGAAAATTGAGCAAATGGTTAACAGTGAAAAAACCGATATTAAGTCGGGCTACACTGTTCTTTTGACCAACAAAGAGCAATATTGGAATCCTGACGCAAGAATCAAGGAGAAAAATGGCAAAGATTTTTGGCTCAGGGAGTTTTTCTTAAACCCAGGGTTTGAAATTTTTGGTGGCCAGACACTTGCGGTAGATTGGGATGGCGACATGGGTAGAAGAGGAAAAAATGATATTAAAAGGTCTTTGTCGTCGCGCTTTAAATGCACAGAAGCAAATAAAAAGGATGAAGGAATTGGGAAACTGACTTTTTGCGGTAATTATAAAGTTAACTGGCAAATTTGGCGAGGTTTTCAATGTGCGAATAACAGCGATAATCGGTATTTGATTTTTTATTATGGAAATGATAAAAAATGATGAATCTTATGCTGTTGTTGATTTCATCTTTCCGTGCGTTGTTGTGGAATCTTGTGCCGTCCGTGTTTTGCCCTCAAAAGCAAAACGGCGTTTTGTGCCATTACATTCCTAAACAGCACTTGCGGTCGGGGACAACTGCTTTTGTCCAAAGCATTGCCAAAGTGTTGGTATGTTGTTTTATGTGTCTGATTGTGGTGTCAAATGTTTGGGCAGAGAGCAAATACGATATTGTTTGTGCTGATTATAAAGATTTAGAATCAGCACAGATAAAAAAAGTATTAAATCTGTCATCTTTCCCAGAGCATAAAAAGAGAATGGAAATTAAAGCATTCTATGGAGAAAAACGGAGAAACCGTTACATTAGTGAGGAAGAATATAGGGCTATATTTGATGAAGAAGTAGAAAAATTGAAAGAAGTGACGTCTCAGGCTTATTTGGATGCGGAAAACGAGATTAATGAAAAAACCACAAAAGATTTTTTTGTCGAAATCGTTAATGAAAAAATTAGTGAGGGGTGGTCATTGCAGGGAGGTGCGCAAGTGTTTAGTTATGAAACTAAGAAAGAGGGTTCGAATACCATAGATGTACGTATTGAATATTGTCAAACTTTATTTAAAAATAAACAACAATAGGAAAAAAACAATGGCAAAAGAACAATTTCAACGCAATAAGCCGCATTTGAATGTAGGCACGGTAGGGCATGTTGACCATGGCAAAACCACGCTGACGGCGGCAATGACAACGATTCTGTCAAAAGAATTCGGCGG
>JBPCWX010000229.1:0-5385 GCA_051009095.1 Gammaproteobacteria bacterium
ATTGGCACCCCAAACAGAAAGGAAGAATATGAGCAACCATACAGTTTCTTTTACGCAAATGAAGCATGGTACGCGCGAAGATTATGAAATGCTGGAAGCGTTGGAGCATGAATATACGCGCGGCTTGCCTGACCGTTTATTAGCGACATTGCGCGGCTTGGAGCATACTTTATCGGGCTATCAAGTGTCGCGGCTGGAGCATTCATTGCAATCGGCAACGCGCGCTTTTGCCGCCGGCGAAGATGAAGAAATGGTGGTCGCCGCTTTGCTGCACGACGTCGGCGATGAATTGGCGCCCTATTCGCACAGTGAATTGGCGGCCGCTGTTTTGCGTCCTTTTGTGACGGATAAAATTTATTGGCTCATCAAACACCACGGCGTATTTCAGATGTATTATTATGCCCATCATATCGGCGGCGACCGCAATGTGCGCGAGCGTTTTCGCGGGCATCCATGGTTTGATGAGGCGGTGCGGTTTTGTGAAGAATACGACCAAAATTGTTTTGACCCCGATTTTCAATCCAAACCGCTGGAGTTTTTCGCGCCCATGGTGCACCGTGTTTTTTCTAAACCACCGCGTGACCTTTCTGCTGCGGACGAGGTCTAAGCCGGCAGCATATGCCGCCCAATTTTTATATTATCGCCCGCTTAGTTTTATCGCCGCCGCACGGAGTATTGCCGATTGAGCCGCCCAATTCTCAGGCGGGCGGATTGCTGTTGGAATGGTCAGATGCGATGCGTAAATTAATGCGCAATTTACGGTGTGCGTCTTTTTCCATACTGTCAGCCGCCGCCAAAATGCCAAGATTTTTGCCATTGCAGCGGACGACAAAAATTGTTAGCAACGGCGATAAATAATAATTTGTGAGCCGCCCGTAGCGCATGCCGTTGCGGGTGGTCAATGCTATTTTTCCTTGCGGCAAAAATGATGTGCCCAATACCGCCGCCCCGCCGCGCAACAAGGCATGACGGCGAATGGCGGCGACAAAAACGCCGACAGTCAATAATATCAAAGCCGCCCGCAAAGGCGCCGGGATTGCTATAATGTGCCAGGCGCCCAACGCCGACACCATACCCGCCGTGCCCAAAATGACGGCGATAAATTTTGACGGAACAAAGATAAAGCGAGATTCCATGACCCATCAATTTACCACATTTTCCCCCATTGCCGATTTGCGTGCGCTGCTGTTTGTCGGCGATGATGCGGGCGGTTTTTTGCAAGGACAACTGACGGCGGAGATAGCCGCCTTGCCGTTGCACCGCTGGGTGCGGACGGCGTATTGTTCGCGGCAGGGGCGCATTATGACGTGCATGTTGGTTGGGCGCGGGGCGGCGGGTTATGCGGCACTGCTGCCGGCAGCGGCGGCGGATGACACCATCGCTCAGTTAGCAAAATTTATCTTGCGCGCAAAAGTTAAAATAACCGCGCTGGAGGTTGTGGAAGGAAGGCGGACGGCAGCTTTGGCGGCATCTGACAAAGGGAGCGGCGACGTGCAGGAGGAAGAAGGGGCATTGATTTTTAACGATGGGGCTTGGCAATTAAAAGCGCTGTTGGGCGGCACGGCGACGGTGGCTGATGATGTGTCGGCAGTTTGGCGGCGCGAGCAAATTATGCGGGGAGCGCCTTGGGCGGGCGGGGCAACCAGCGGAATGTTTATACCGCAGCACATTAATTTGGAATTGTGGGGCGGGGTGAATTTTAAGAAAGGCTGCTATGTGGGGCAAGAAGTCATTGCCCGCCTGCATTATCTGGGCAAAATTAAGCGGCGGGGTTATATTGTGTCGGGGCGCGGTGCGCCGCCGGCGGCGGGGCAAAAAATCGGCGAAGGCATTGAAGTCGTCAATGCCGCCCCAAATGATGCCGATGGTTTTGTGTGTTTTGCGTCTCTGCCCTGCACGGCGGCGACGGTGCCGCAAACATGGCAAGGTGAGCCGCTGGTTATCAGCCCGCCGCCCGAAGTGGCATTAGACAGCAGCGGCGGACAATAAAAGGCGGTTTATTCTCCGCTCCATTTGGGCGGGCGTTTTTCCACAAAAGCGGTGATGCCTTCTTGGGCGTCTTTTTTGAGCATGTTTTGCGCCATCACTTCGCTGGCGTATTGATAGGCATCGCCGATTTCCATGGTGCATTGCTTATAAAACGCTTCTTTGCCGATTGCCAGCGTGAGCGGCGATTTGGCGGCGATAAGAGCCGCCAGTTCCAAACAGCGGGGCATGAGATGATCGGCGGCGACCACTTCATTAATCAAGTCGGCGGCGACTGCGTCATGGGCGTTTATCGCCTCGCCGGTGAGCAGCATTTTCATCGCCGTATTGCGCCCCACCTTGCGCGATAGGGCGACCATTGGAGTGGAGCAAAATAGCCCGATATGTACGCCGGGGGTGGCAAATTTTGCCTCTTCTGATGCCACTGCCAAATCGCAACTGCACACCAACTGACAGCCGGCGGCCGTGGCAATGCCGTGGACGGCGGCAATGACCGGCTTTGATATGTTGGTGATGGCGAGCATCATTTCGGAGCAGCGGGCGAACAAGTCGCGAAAATCATCAATGCCATTTTTGTCGCGCACTTCGTGCAAGTCGTGGCCGGCGCAAAATCCCGGGCCATTCCCAGCAATAATCAGAACGCGCACCGCTGGGTCTTTATCGGCGTCCACAATGGCGCGATGCAGATCGGCGATGAGTTCATCGGATAAGGCATTGCGCTGTTGCGGGCGGTTGAGCGTGATAATGCGCGCTCCGGCGGTGTCTTGCTGCAAAAGTAAATCGGTGGTTATGGCGGCAGGTTGCTGCATGTTGGCCTCCTTTGATAAAAAATAAGAATATCATATTTTTGCTATTATAATGGCGGAATTATGGAAAACAGAGAATCATTGGAAGCCTACATTGACCAAAAGATGAAGGAAGTTTGGGACACGTTGGCTCAGATGGCGGAGGAAGGCCGCAAAAGGGCGGAAGAAGTTGCGGAGGCAAGCCGCAAAAGGGCGAAAGAAGCTGCGGAGGAAGGCCGCAAAAGGGCAAAAGAAGCTACGGAGGCAAGTCGCAAAAGGGAGGAAGAATTTGTGGAGGCAAGCCGCAAAAGGGCGAAAGAAGATGAGGAGGCAAGACGCAAAAGGGCGGAAGAATCTGCGGAGAATAAGCGTGAATTTGACTTGCAAATCAAGCAAATTAATGCCTCTTTTGGCGGTTATGCAGACCCCGAATTGCGGATTTTGGAAGATGAATTTTTGGCGGCGATACAGGAAAAAAAGCGGATAGACGGTATCGCGCTTGATAATGTGGAAGTGCGGCTGCGGCGCAATCGTGAATATGATTTGGTCGGCGTGAATGGCGATGCCGTGGTGGTCGGCGAAGTTAAACGCAATTTGCAAGTAAATGATGTGGTGGAATTTGTGGATAAGGTGTCGCATCATTTTGCCAAAGATTTTCCGGATTGTTTGCGCCCCAAAGTGTATGGCATGGTTGCCGGTGAAGCGATTGATGCAGAGGCAAGAAAGGCGGCAAAAAAATACGGGTTGTTTATTTTGCGGCTAAAAAATAAGGCGTTGGTGGTGGAAAACGCCAAGCACGCAAAACCACTCGGAATGTCCGTCCGTCATTGATTTATCGCCGCCCTTAGCCCATTGGCAAGTTTGGCAAATCGCGGATTATTTTAGCGGTTTCCACGCTAACATAAATTGGTGGGTAAATTTGCTCTTTTGCCAAGCTGCCATCCTGATTTTCTGTTTCATATGTTATTGAATATGTATTGAACCAGCATAAAAATTTGACAAACGCCGCAAAGTATGTTATTATTACCAACATGAATCAACAATACATTGCCGCTTTCTCCCTTACTTTGCGCCTGCTGCGCTAAGCGGCGCACTGATTCTTTCTCTCCCCCCCATTCAACATTCATTTCATTTTTCCCCGACCCAAAGGAGGGCGGTTGCCATGAGCAATGACCATTTGATTATTTTTGACACCACTTTGCGTGACGGCGAACAAAGTGCCGGCGCCGCAATGAGTGCGGATGAGAAACTTAAAATCGCTTTACAGTTGGAGCGTTTGCGCGTAGATGTTATCGAGGCGGGATTTCCCGTTTCCAGTCCCGGCGATTTTACCGCTGTGCATCAAATTGCCAAACACATTAAAGACAGTTCGGTATGTGGTTTGGCGCGCACTAATGAAAAAGACATTATCGCCGCCGGCGAAGCGATTGCGCCCGCCCGCCGCCGCCGTCTTCACACTTTTATCGCCACGTCGCCGATTCATATGCAAAAAAAACTTGGGTTTTCTGCTGATGAAGTTTTGGCGCGCGCTGTTGCTGCGGTTAAATTAGCGCGGCAATATACCGATGATGTGGAATTTTCACCTGAAGATGCGGGACGCTCGGAAGAGGATTTTTTGTGTCGCATTGTTGAGGCGGCGATTACTGCGGGCGCGACCACCATCAACATTCCCGACACCGTGGGCTATACCATGCCGCACCAATTTGGCGCGCTTATCGGGCGGCTTATGGAGCGCGTGCCAAATTCTGACAAAGCCATTTTTTCGGTGCATTGCCACAACGACTTGGGTGTTGCTGTGGCCAATTCTCTTGCCGCTGTTTTGGCGGGAGCGCGACAGGTGGAGGGCACCATCAACGGCATTGGTGAGCGCGCCGGCAATACGGCGCTGGAAGAAGTGATTATGGCAGTGCGCACTCGGCGCGATGTTTTTGCCTGCGACAGCCGTGTTGATAGCCGCCAATTAGTGGCTGCCAGCAAAATGGTTTCATCTGTTACGGGTTTTCCGGTGCAGCCGAACAAGGCCGTGGTGGGGGCGAATGCTTTTGCGCACGAATCGGGGATTCATCAAGACGGCGTGCTCAAACACAAAGAGACATATGAAATTATGTCGGCGGAAAGTGTTGGCTGGTCATCCAATCTTATTCGCTTGGGTAAATTGTCGGGGCGCAATGCCTTTAAGACGCGGTTGGCGGATTTGGGCGTGACTTTTGACAGTGCCGAGGCGTTGAACAAGGCTTTTGCGCGGTTTAAGGAATTGGCCGATAAAAAGCGCGATATTTATGATGATGATTTACTTGCTGTTGCCACCGGCGGTGAGCGCAACGGCGATGAGGTTTATCGCTTGCTGTCTTTTTCGTCGGCTTCGGCAACCAATGGTCAGGCGGAGGCATCGCTTGTTTTTATGGCCAATGGCGAAGAGAAACAAGCCGAGGCGCGTGGTGATGGTCAAGTGGATGCGGCTTTTTGTGCGATTGAGTCGGTGGTGCAAAGCGGTGCGGCGTTGGATTTATATTCAGTGCGAAATATTACCGCCGGCAGTGATGCGCAAGGTGATGTGTCGGTGCGCTTGCAAAAAAATGGCATTATGGTTGCGGGGCACGGCGCGGACACTGAC
>JBPCWX010000230.1:0-3143 GCA_051009095.1 Gammaproteobacteria bacterium
GCATGGCGGCGACAGCACGGTGAAAAGCGGCGTTGATGGTGTCGGCATCGGTGTCGGTGGCCAGTTGACAGGTGAGATCGACCAGCGACACATTGGTGACCGGCACCCGCGCAGAGATGCCGCTGAGCTTGCCGGCCAAGGCGGGAATGACCAGACCAACAGCGGCGGCAGCCCCGGTTTCGGTGAGGATAATGGAATTGCCGGCGGCGCGCGCCCGGCGCAAATCTTGGTGTGATTCGTCCAAGATTTTTTGGTCATTGGTGACGGCGTGAATGGTGGTCATCCAGCCGTTGTCAATGCCAAAATTATCATGCAATATTTGGGCGGGTGGAGCCAAACAGTTGGTGGTGCAAGAAGCGGCGGAAACTATGTGGCAGTTGCCGCCGCGCAAAATACTGTCATTCACACCATACACTACGGTGGCATCGGCGCCGGGGGACGGGGCGGAGACCAAAACCTGTTGCGCGCCCGCGCTAAGATGATGTTCGGCATCGGCGCGGGCGGTGAATTTACCGCTGCATTCCAGCACAAGGTGTACGCCGGCGGCGCGCCAATCCAGCTCGCCGGGGGCGGCGCATTGGGAATATGGAATTTCGTGGTTATCAATGATGAGTGATTGACCGCGCACTTCCAGAGGGGCGGAGAATTTACCGTGGGTGCTGTCATGGCGCAAGAGGTGCGCGGCGATGTTAATATCCGAGCGGCTGTTGATGGCGACCAAGCGAAGATCGCGGCGGCCGCTTTCAATTAGCGCCCGCGTCACACAGCGCCCGATGCGCCCAAAGCCGTTAATTCCTATGGTGATTGTCATGGTGTTGTCTTCTTGGCAAAAGAGTAATTATACAATGTTCAGCAATTCCGTTTTTAAGGCAATAATCTGGTCATTGGCGGGTCGGCGGTGAAGTTGTGAATCAGTGTTGCGGCAATATTCGGGGGTGCAAAAGGGGGTCAATGTGGGAGGGCTTCATCACTGACCGCACAATAGGTTGCTTATTTTTCTTTTAGCGCGCGGATTTCCTGCTTGAGCAGTTCGCGCATGTCTTCCGCTTCCACCAGCATTTTGGTGCTCATTTTATATTGGGCGGCGATGGTTAATTGCCGCTCGGCTAATTCAAATTTTCCCTGAGCGGCATGTGCTTTTGCCAGCAATAAATTGGCTTGACCGTTTTGCCCCCGTGATGATAGCGCCTGCGATGCTTCGCGCAAAATATCGGGACGGTTTTGCAAAGACGGCGACATGGCATTATACGCTTTGATAATCTCGCGCATTTTGCCAGCCCGCCGCATAATGAGTAACTGTCGCACCGCCAGTGCCGCTGACTGCGGGTGCTGATTGCGCGCGGCGGCTAAAATTTCCAGCGCGGCCAAATGGTCACCGTGCCGACTGATATATTCTGCGCGTTCCGCCGCCACAAAAGGATGTGATGATGAGGCCAAAGCGTCAAACATTTCCTGCCCCAATTTTTTGTCGCGGGTTTTATTCGCCAAGTGCAATAAACCGAATTGCAGGGTGGTTTTTTGGTTGCCAAAAGCGGCGGGCAGGGCTTTTTGCCGATCTTCTTTTAACTTGGGTTGCAGGCCGTGCCTCACGGATAATTTTTCACGCAGCAGCATAAAATCCAAACTGTCGCCGCGGTTTGCCGGAGGTATGCCTAATAATCGGTCTCTAATGTAGGCGGCACGGCGCGCCGGCGCGGGATGGGTGGAGATATATTCGCTGCCGCCGCCGGCCAGACCGCCCAACATCTGGGCCAAGGCCATGCCGTCTCGGTTATTGTCCAGTAATATTTTCAAACCCAGCACATCGGCTTCGTGTTCCAATTCCCGCGAATGAGCATAAATTTGTCCGGTTACAATGCCGGTGCCGCCGCGGATAACCGCTTCCTGCACTTCGGCGTCGTCCGACAATAAGCCGGCAATAAGCAAGGGTACGGTAATGGCGGTCAGGGTGTCTTGTAAATCTTTGGATTCCTTAAAATGATTCAGCCGCACGTGCGCGATTTCATGGGCGACAATGCCCAATAAACCGTCTTCGCTGACGGCGTATTCCCACATGCCGCGCATGAGGATGATAATCCCGCCATAATGGGCGAAAGCATTGACGCGGTCGGCGTCGGCGGTGATAATCAGGACATCATCCGCCGGCGATAATTCAGCACGCACCCCGGCAAAATAATCGTCAAAAGCCGGGTCCCTAATCCGTATCCGCCCAATAATGCGGTCGGCCAATCTTTCGCGTACCGCTTGGGGCAGGCTGTTTTTGGGAAAAAAATCTTTTGCGCCAATGGCGGCGGTGGACGGAGTAAATGCCATTGCACCGGCAAGAAAAAGTATAATTGCTGTTTTGCGCATCACAAGGGGGATTATACATGACAGACAAGCTAACACACATTGATGCCAGCGGACGGGCGCAAATGGTGGACGTGGGTGATAAGGCAATAACGCGGCGGCAGGCGGTGGCGGGCGGGCGCATTGAAATGTCGGCGGCGGCTTTTGCCCTGCTGCGGCAAAACACTGCGCCCAAAGGCGATGTGCTGGCGGCGGCGCGGCTGGCGGCCATTCAAGCGGCAAAAAAAACCGCGGAGTTGATCCCGCTGTGCCATATCTTGCCGCTGGAATCGGTGCGCGCAGAGTTTGCCCTGAATGATGAGCAATGCGCCGTGGAAGGTACGGTGACAGTGGCGGTTACCGCCAAAACCGGCGCCGAGATGGAAGCGTTGACCGGGGTGCAGATTGGCTTGCTGACTATTTATGACATGCTCAAGGCGGTGGATAAGGGAATGGTCATTAATCGCATAAGTCTGCTCAGCAAAAGCGGTGGACAGAGTGGAGATTATGTTCGCTCAGACTCAGACTAAGGGCGGATATGGCCGCCCCATTTCGCCGACCGTGGTGGATGTTGTCAGGTCATCTGGAAACGATTGCCTCTTTGTTTGACCGGGGGCGGATTGATTATCACCGCCGTATGGTGAACACGCCGGATGGTGATGAAATTTTGCTGGATTATTTGCCGGGGCGCAAGGATATGCCTTTGCTGGTGCTTTTTCATGGCTTGGAGGGATGCTCGCAAAGTCGCGTAATGCGGCTGTTGGCGGCTTATTTTGCCGCCGCCGGATGGACGGTGGCGGTGCCGCATTTTCGCT
>JBPCWX010000231.1:0-4360 GCA_051009095.1 Gammaproteobacteria bacterium
CGGAGTAAGTCCCGCCCAATTAGGACATGGTGAATTTGGTCGCCTAAGGTTGAGCCTAAAACTTCCAGCAAAAACTCTCTTTTAATATCAGGGATAGATAAAAGAATATCATACAAAGGCTGTTCACATCGGCCATTTGGCGTGAGCACGGTTTGTATATCGCGCGGAATTAAACCTAATTTTTGGGCGATAGACTGGTCAATGCAAGACATTGATGCGCCAGTGTCAATAAGGGCATATGCACTGACTTTGGGCGGTTCTTTTTTTAACCACAATACTTCGGTGGGAGGCAAGTCGATTTGGACGTCTAGCGATGGACCTTCGCGCGCCATCTTATCGCTAGTCGACGCAAAAATGGTCATTTGTTAGACAAACAAAAGATTGCGGCTAAAACTGATGGGGGTGTCATCGGCGAAAATATCGCGCACCAAAAAAGACGTCGGCCCAAAGGCTTTAATCCCTTCTTGTAAGGCATCGGCGCGACTTTGCCATATCCCTAAAACTTTGCCGCCTTTGATGACCACATAACCGCCATTGGCATATTGCTTGCGCAATGCCTGCTCTTTCTTCCTAAAAGTTTTCATTTCTTGTTGCAAATGTTTCATTGTGTTCTCCTTGGTGTAATACCGTATATTACAATATTTTGGCGTTAAACATGCAAAAAAAATTTATGTACCGATAAAGATTATGCACCCATTGCCGCGGACTTGGTAAAATACGGATTATGCCCGATATACACATTACTCTTAACAATGGCGATGCCCGCTCTTATCCCGCTGGCACCGTTGCCGCTGACATCGCCGCCGATATTTCATCATCGCTGGGCAAAAACGCCGTCTCTTGCAAAATTAACGGGACGCTTCGCGATATTTATTTGCCGCTCAATGAAGATGGCACGGTGGAATTTATCACCCGCGATGATGACGCAGCACTGGAATTAATCCGTCATGATTGCGCGCACCTATTGGCACAAGCCGTGAGACAACTGTTTCCAGATGCACAGCCGACCATTGGCCCGGTTATTGACAACGGATTTTTTTATGATTTTCATCGGGCGGCACCATTTACCCCAGAGGATTTGGCGGTGATAGAAAAACGCATGGTTGAATTGGCGGCACAAAAAATTTCCGTGCGCCGTGAAGAATGGACGCGTGCCGAGGCGCGTGCCTATTATGAAAAAAACAGCGAACCTTTCAAAGTGGAATTGGTGGACGCCATTCCCGATGATGAAACGGTGTCTTTTTATCGGCAGGGGGATTTTTTGGATTTATGCCGTGGTCCGCATATGCGGCATACCGGTGATGTGGGGACGGCATTTAAGTTAACCCATGTCGCCGGCAGTTATTGGCGCGGTGATTCACGCCGCCCGCAACTGCAGCGCATTTATGGCACAGCGTGGCGCACCGCCAAAGAATTGCGCGCCCATTTGGATATGTTGGCTGAAGCACAGCGGCGTGACCATCGCCGTTTGGGGCGTGATATGGGGCTGTTTCATTTGCAAGAAGAAGCCGCCGGCATGGTTTTTTGGCATGACGCCGGATGGACCCTATATCGTGAGATGGAGGCTTATATGCGCCGCCGTCAGCGTGCCGCGGGTTATATTGAGGTCAAGACGCCGCAGCTGGTTGACCGCAAATTGTGGGAGGCTTCTGGCCATTGGGAAAAATTTCGCGATAATATGTACATCGCCGAAAATGAAGATGGATTGCGCGATTATTTGGCCGCTCCGCAAACGGCGCGAGTGTTTGCGCTAAAACCGATGAATTGCCCCTGTCATGTGGAAATATACAAACGCGGCGTCAAAAGTTATCGCGATTTGCCGCTGCGCATGGCGGAGTTTGGATCGTGTCACCGTGCCGAACCTTCTGGCGCATTGCACGGCATTTTGCGGGCGCGAAATTTTGTGCAGGATGATGCGCATATTTTTTGTGGCGAAGAGCAGATTGCCGATGAGACGGCATCTTTTGTGGCATTATTGTCGGACATTTACCACGATTTTGGTTTTGCCGAGTTTGCCATCAAATTTGCCGATCGCCCGCCTGTTCGCGCGGGGGATGATGCGGTGTGGGATAAGGCGGAGGCGGCATTGCGCGAGGCTTGCGATAAAGCCGGGGTGCAATGGACTTTGAATCCGGGCGAAGGGGCTTTTTATGGTCCCAAATTGGAATTTGTTTTGCGTGATGCGATTGGTCGTGAATGGCAGTGCGGCACTTGGCAGGTGGATTTTGTTTTACCAGAGCGGTTGGGGGCGGAATATACCGCGGCAGACGGTGGCAGACGGCGGCCAGTGATGTGTCATCGCGCCATTATCGGATCCTTTGAGCGTTTTATCGGCATTTTAATTGAGCATCATGCGGGGCATTTGCCGTTGTGGTTGTCGCCGGTGCAAACGGTGGTGGCGACGATTGTGTCGGAGGTGGACTCATATGCTCATGAAGTATGCGCGGCGTTGCAGGCGGTGGGGTTGCGGGTTGCGGCGGACACGCGCAATGAAAAAATCAATTACAAAGTGCGGGAGCATTTGGCGGCAAAAGCGCCGATTATTTTGGCTTTGGGCAAACGCGAGGCGGAACAAAAAAGTGTATCTATGCGGCGTTTGGGTGATAATCGCAATATCGCCATGCCGCTGGAGCAGGCGGTTGCTTTGTTGCGGGAAGAGGCAAAACCGCCGGGGTGATGGGTAATTTTGTTATTTAAGGATTGGGGATTTTGCTTTTTTGGATGATAGAATAGGTATAATTTTTTATGAAAGGATTTTAATTCAGATCTGCGCACGCCGCTGCCGACTGCTGACGGCAAAGCAAACAATGCCGGGCGAATACTGACTCAAGATCGAGATATTGCCCTGCTAAAACAACAAGTGGATTCGCTCAACAAAAGAATTGCCGCACTGGACAGCGGACAAGCACAAGTGGTGGCGGTGGAGCAGTCTGAATTACCCAAGGAGCGCAAAAACGCATCTAAGCAACCGGAGAAAAACCATGAATAAAAAACAATCCTTTCGTCTTGACGCCGATTCCATGGGAAAGTTAAAAGTGCCGACAGAGGCGTTATATCAGGCGCAAACGCAGCGGGCGGTGAATAATTTTCCGGTCAGCGGGTGCGCCATGCCGCCATCATTTTTGCGCGCACTGGCGCTGATTAAACGGTGTGCGGCAGAGGTCAATGCGGAGCAGGGCTTTTTGAACCGCAAAATCGCCATGGCGATTGCCAAGGCGGCGCGTGAAGTGGAAAAAGGCGCGCATCTGGAGCATTTTCCGATTGATGTTTTTCAGACTGGCTCCGGCACCAGCACCAATATGAATATGAACGAAGTGCTGGCGACTTTGGCGACCCGCAAAAGCAAAATGCAAGTCAACCCCAATGACCACGTTAATATGGGACAGTCCAGCAATGATGTTATTCCGACTGCCATTCATGTCGCTGCGGTGCTGGAATTGCGGCGGGATTTGCTCCCGGCACTGGCGCATTTGGCGGGGGTGATAGAAAAAAAGGCCAAAAGCTTGCACAAACAAACTAAGACCGGACGCACGCACCTTATGGATGCCATGCCGGTGCGCATGAGTCAGGAATTGGGCGGTTGGGCGGTGCAAATTCGCAAAGGCGAAGCGCGCGTGCGGGCGGGCGAAGAAAGATTGTTGATGTTGGCGCAGGGCGGCACCGCCGTGGGGACGGGGATTAACACCGACAAGCGTTTTGCCGCTGCTTTTGCGCGGCGGCTGCAAAAAAATACGGGTGCGCCTTTTATTCCCAACGAATCATTTTTTGAATCGCTGGGGACACAGGATGCGGCGGTGGAAATGTCGGGGCAACTGAAAACGATTGCCGTCAGCATCATGAAGATTGCCAATGATTTACGCTGGATGAACAGCGGGCCATTGGCGGGTTTGGGCGAGATTGAATTGCCGGCTTTGCAGCCGGGGAGCAGCATTATGCCGGGCAAGGTTAATCCGGTGATTCCAGAGGCGGCGTGCATGGTTGCCGCCCGCGTGATGGGGAATGATACGGCGATTATGGTGGGCGGACAGTCGGGCAATTTTCAGCTCAATGTGATGCTGCCGCTGATTGCCGATAGTTTGCTGGATTCCATTAAGATTTTGTCATCCGTTTGTCGTTTGTTGGCGGACAAGGCGATTGCGGGGTTTATTGTGCGCGCCGACAATGTGCAAAAACCGCTGGCGCAAAATCCTATTTTGGTGACGGCGCTCAATCCGGTCATCGGTTATTTGAAGGCGGCGGAAGTGGCGAAGCGCGCTTATAAGGAAGGCCGCCCGATTTTGGAGGTGGCGGCGGAAGAAACCAATTTATCGCGTGCAGAATTGCAGCGTTTGCTAAACCCGGCGAAATTAACCAAAGGCGG
>JBPCWX010000232.1:0-8334 GCA_051009095.1 Gammaproteobacteria bacterium
CCATGATAGCCTCAACCGCACGAACCACAGTGACAACCAACGTGACTGGCGTCGACACCCCTGTGTCGTCTGATACCTCCACAGTAGCGGTGAGCAAATAAAATATATTATTGGGCGGCGACAAAAACAAATCAGCACCCTGAAAACTAAAATCGGCACCAGCCACCACGGAATAGCGATAATTACCAGAGCCACCAGAAGCGACTATATTCGCCAGCAAAATCGGTGACGGCAAATCAGCGTTCACAGTTATTGTGCCAACTGGCTCGATCACAATCGGTGGCAACACCTCAACAGTGAAAATCCTGTCAATCTCACCTTGGCTAATATCTTGATCGTCAATTTTGACCGTGACGGTGAATAATGTCGGCCCTTCCACCGCATTAATATGCAATTCCGCCGATAAATCATCGGTTGCGGCTACCAATGTAAACTCCCCGGACCCGTCATCTAAAACAAATGTATACGGCGGAAAGCCAGCGGCTGGCGACAACGTTGCAATTATCCGTCCCTCCAGATGCGCTACTCTATAATAGCCCGACGAGTTTGCCATGATAGCCTCAACCGCACGCTCCACGGTGACAACCAACGTGCCTGGCGTCGACACCCCCGTGTCGTCTGAGACCTCCACAGTAGCGGTGAGCAAATAAAAATTATCGGGCGGCGACAAAAACAAATCAGCGCCCTGAAAACTAAAATCGGCACCGGCCACCACGGAATAGCGATAATTACCAGAGCCGCCAGAAGCGGATATATTCGCCAGCAAAATCGGTGACGGCAAATCAGCGCTCACCGTCATTGCACCAACTGGCTCGATCACAATCGGTGCGCAATAGGTTTTAGCATTAATCGCCACTCCGTTATCATCAACAAAATTTTTCCGCTCTTTGCCGCTGCCGCAACCGCCCACCACCGTGATCCCATCCACCGTCCACACCCGCGCTTCTGCTTCTCTGCCCAGCACCAAAACACTGGCGGCATTATTTTGGGCAAACGCCACCGCCCCCTCATAAAGCAACACTGCCAGTGTGTCATCATCCCTCCACGCTTGCAAGTCGGTTTGTTCTTGCTGCGGCGATAGAGTCATGCTAATTGCGGCGGCCATATATTCAATATTCGGTTTGCGCCGGCCATTGTGATACAAACTCACCTCGGCCCCGGGAAACAATCGCAACTGCCGTCCTTGGTCAATAAAAGATACCGTAACACTGCCCGCCGCCGATTCCGAGGACAAATCCATGGCAAAAGAATCACCGCCACCCAACACGCGGGTGCCAATATCCTTGCCGATAGCCAACGTCGTATTCACCAGCATGTTGAAGGAATAGGGCAATTCTCCCACACCCACCAAAGTCGCCAGCACCTCATCGTTAGAAAGTTGTGCCTGTAAAGCGGTGGCACTGCCGCTCAAACCCACCACTGCCGCTCGCCATCCTCCTCCACTGCTGCGCCGAATCTTTTGCGCATATTCGCGTTCTACCGTATCATAAAAATAATTACGCGGGTCAAATTGACGCTCTGCCGTCTCCACCGCCCCCGAAGCTGGCACACCAAACTTATGTAAATAAGACACCTGCAATCCCCATTTAACTTTACTGCTCCCTTCTGGCGCATCAAATTCTAATTCCACTTCCGCTCCATCTTCGCCAAAACTAAGACGAGTGCCATAGCGAATGCCTTTTAAGTCATCATCGCCGTTTTCGCCTTCCCATAAATAATAACCCACAAAACCCGACACATTAGGATGTTCAGGCAACTGCCAAGCGGCTTCCACATCATAACCATCGGCACTATAAACATATCCATCTTCTTGTATTTTGCCGTCAGTCAGTGCCAGATAGCGGTTACCGTATAATGCCAATAATTCCGAGCGATACTCCAACCCCAATGACCACCGCAAAAAATCTCCGTCATCACCGCTTTCATAATCCAAAAAAGCATTGCCGCCGTACATAGCCTCACCATCAGCAAGCACATCTTTTCTTGCTTGCCGATAGATAAGTCCAAAATTGCCGCCTTTTGTGCGGTTTTGCCCCGCATAACTTCGTAATTGCCACAAAAATGCCTCATCGGGCTTCTCATGCAAAGATCCCAAAAAATTGACCCCCAGTTGAAAATCCTTATCACCGACCGGTAATTGAAGATCCCAATCTACCGAGCGGATAACGATTGCGCGTTCTTCCGCGCCCGCCGCCATCGCTCCCAAAACACTATCTGTGGTTGTCTGCGCTAACTGCAAATAAACCTCTTGCGAGGAATGCTTCCACTTATCTGCCAGTCCCATCTGACCGTCGGCGATTGCATCCGCCACCCAGCCTTGGGCTGTTTGCATATCCATACTGCCTTGCAAAATCTGCCGCCACTCATTTTTGACCTCATCATACACAGAAGCCAGCAACGAGCGCGACAATACAAAAGAACCAAAAGTGGCAGGAATATCCTGCTGGTTTGCCGCAGTCGCGTCAGTGCGCAACCAATCGCTATACAAAAAACCGCCTACTCTATTTATCTCGCCAACATTGTTCACCTTGATATGATTGCGCACCGGGACGCCCCCGTCACCCTTTGTCTCGCCGGGAACAGAAAGAACAACCACGCCAGTAAAGACCAGCATAAATCCATGCTTTATCCTACTGATATAATTGCTTGCCCTCACTTGTTTGCTTTCACTTCCTTGCCTTCACTTGTTTTCCCTCACCATATTTAATTATACTATCAACGGTCACCCTGTTGCTGCCGATGAATGGAAATCATTGCTCTCATTCATTATGCCGTATTATACTCAATAACAAAGTATTTACATTAAAATAATGGATTAAATTTTGACAAATGACTTTAATGTTAAACAATCAGCCTTTCTTATCTGCGTTATCTTAGCCCTTGACTTATCTACCAATCTTTAATCAAAATGCCCTGACCACACGGCAATCAGAGCAATAATATCCTCATCGCCCAAAGATAAGGCATTGCGCTATGCCGCAGGATTCGCAAAATCCGCCAGCCGCGCAAATTCTTCGGGCGATAATGTTTGCGCGCGGCGGTTTGCGTCAATCTTTGCGCCCCGCCAATCCACGACAAAATTTTGCAAAGCATTACCCAGCATCTTGCGGCGCGACTGAAAAGCCGCCGTCAATATCGCCGCTAATTTGGGCGAATAGGGAATGGGCGATTTTTGCGGGCGCAGCCGCACCACCGCCGAATGCACCTTGGGCGGCGGCGAAAAAGCCGCCGGCGGCACGCGCAAAATCTCGCAAACCTCAAATGATAATTTCACCGTCACCGTCAACCGCCCATATGATGAATCCCCCGGCGCCGCGCACAAGCGCATCGCCACTTCCCGCTGCAACATCAAGTGCATATCCCGCGGGCGGCAGGACGCCAGACGCAAAAGCAAGGGCGTCGATATATTGTAGGGCAAATTACCCACCACCCGCGTTTGTCCATCCGCCAGCATCGTGGATAAATCGACGCGCAGCACATCATCCGCCAGCAAGCGCAGCCGCTCCCCAAATCGGCGGCGCAGCAAGGCCGCCAGCTCACGGTCAATTTCCACCGCCGTCAAAATAATCGGCGTCCGCAAAAGAGCCGCCGTCAATGCTCCATCACCGGGGCCAATTTCCAAAAAATGCTCCCCCGCCGCCGGCGAAAGGCGCGCCATCATCGCATCGATAATTGCCTCATCGCGCAAAAAATGCTGCCCAAATCTTTTGCGCCTCATTGCGCCGCCCACGCCACCGCCGCCCTCATGCTGGCGCCATCAGCGCGCCCGCTGCCGGCGACTTCCGCCGCCGTGCCGTGGTCGGGCGATACGCGCAAAAACGGCAGCCCCAAAGTGGCGTTTACCGTGTTGGCAAAATCCGCATATTTAATCACCGGCAAGCCTTGGTCATGATACATCGCCAAAACACAATCGGCAGGACGCGCAAAAATGGTGTCGGCGGCAAAAGGTCCCTCGGCAAAAATCCCGCATTGTTGGGCGCGCCGCAGCGCCGGTTTAATAACGCGCTCTTCTTCATCCCCCAAAAAGCCCCCTTCGCCGGCGTGCGGGTTGAGTCCCGCCACCGCAATGCGCGCCTTCGCCAGATGACAATGCCGCCGCAAACCATCATCCAGCACGCATAAAGTGTGCCATAAATTATCCTCGTCCACCGCGGCGGCAACTTGCGCCAGCGGCAAATGACGGGTCGCCAGCGCCACCCGCATTTTCTTTCCCGCCAGCAGCATCACCGGATGCGGCACCTCCAACAAAGACGCAATATATTCAGTTTGTCCGCAAAAATCAAAGCCGGCGGCGCAAATAATTTCCTTGCTCACCGGCGCGGTAATCATCGCATCAAACAAGCCACGCCGACACCCCTCCACCGCCGTTTGTAATTGCGCCAAGACATGCGCGGCATTGGCGGAAGACAACTGCCCGGCAACCACCGGCGCCTGCACCGGACAATGCCAAACGGTGCGTTGCGCCGCCATATTTTCATGATATTCATCAGCGGCAAAATTCACGCCCAAGAGATGGGCGCGGTGCGCCAATTCCTCAGCATCACCGATGATGGTAATCGCCGCCGGCGAATCGCCGTTCATCACCTCCAAACACAAATCGGGCCCAATCCCGGCCGGGTCTCCGACCGTGAGCGCCAGTCGTTTAGCGGTTTTCGTCAACGGCGGCGGCATATGCGGGATCCAGCACAACAATATATGCGCTGGCGCGTAATTGCGTCAGCCATTCGCGCCGCTGTTCCTGCGCCTTGCGTTGCCGCACCACATCGCGCGCCCATTCTTTGGTTTGTTCGGCGTCCGCCTTTTGCCGCTCATCCAACCGCAAGATATGCAAACCAAACGGCGATGCAAACACCTCGCTAATATCGCCCGCTGCCAAAAGAGACACCACCTCGACAAAATATGGCGGTAAATCCTTCACCTCAAACCATCCCAAATCGCCGCCTCTGGCGACACTGCGCTCATCAATGGAATGCTCTTTAACCAAAGCGGCAAAATCGCCTCCGCTGACTATTTCCTGCCGCAACTGTGCCGCCAATTCCGTGGCTTCCGTCGACAAAAACAAATGACTCAAACGCACTTGTTCAGTATCCTGCCGCAACCCGCCGCTTTGCGCCTCTATCAACTGTAAAAGATGAAACCCGCGCGCGGTTTTGATGACGCGGCTCACTTCATCGGGGAGTAAATTTTGCGCCGCCGCCACAAAAATGGCGGGCAATTCATTTTCATCACGCATTTGTAAATCGCCACCGGCGGCGGCGTTTTCACCGTCCGAATGTTCGCGTGCTAACTCGGCGAAAGATTCACCATTCATCACACGCTCCCGCAGCGATTCAATTTGCGCCTGTTTTGCCGCGCGATTGTCATCATCAGCGGCGATGAGCAAATGGCGCAAATGATAAGCGCGCGCCTGTCCGATTTTGGTTTCGGTTTGTAAAAAATGGGTGATTTCTTCATCGCTAACGCGGATATTGCGAAAAATCTGGCTATAAAAAACTTCTTGCAGCAAAATATTATTGCGCAATAATTCACGAAAGCGCGGCACTGAGGTATGGAATCTTTCTTTCACCAAGCGCGCAAATTCCTCATCATCGGCGACATTCCATTCTTGCCGCAAAACGGTAATGCGCTTGGCCAATAATTCATCGGGCACGGAGATGCCTAGCGCTTCCGCCTGTTGCAGCTGCAGATGGCGCGCAATCAGCGACTGCATGGCGGCTTGGGTCAGCTCGGCGGGTGTCATTTTTTCCTCGGCATCCTTGGCGGTGCGCAAAATTTCATCTTTTTCGCGTTCCACCTGCAGGCGGCTAATGCTGTCGCCGTTAACCACGGCAACAATGGAATTGATGCTTTCGCCGGTCGCGGTACCCACCGCGCCAATGACCGCTAAAATAAAAAGAAAATAGTGCATATCTTAATTATAAGCCGCATTGCTGATAAAATGGGGGGATAATACGGCAGTTAATGATGCGCAAACCATTGCGTTATTGATAAAGCCATTTGCGGAGGCAACCATGAACATGCAAAACAAAATTTTTGAGCAAGTCAGCAATAACCCGGTGGTGCTGTATATGAAAGGCTCACCGACCTTCCCCCAATGCGGTTTTTCGTCCTTGGCGGTGGAGATTCTCAAGCGCTGCGGTGTCACCAAACTCGTCACCGTGGATGTGCTCGCCGATGCCGACTTGCGGCAGGGCGTCAAAGAATACGCCAGCTGGCCAACCGTTCCGCAGTTATATGTCAACGGCGAGTTTATTGGCGGGGCGGATATTATGCGCGAAATGTACGCCTCCGGCGAATTGGCAAAAACACTTCCCCCCGAAGCTTTGGGAGATTCTGGCAGCTAAGCCGCCGCCCCCCATTGCCCCCCATTCATTGCGCCGCGGACCAGCAGCGTTAGCCAAGCCAAGATGACTTTTTCTCTCATCGCCCGCTGCCAGCAAACTGGCATGTTTGGCGTGGCCATTACTTCTTCATCTCCTGCTGTTGCGGCGCGCTGCGCTTTTGTGCGCGCCGATGTTGGTGCGGTGGTGTCGCAAAATATCACCGACCCCAGATTGGGCGAGCGCGCCTTGACGCTCATGGCAAACGGCGCCACGGCAACAGCGGCATTGGACAATTTAGCAAGCGGGGAAAACATGTCATATCGGCAGCTGATGGCGGTCGATGGCAGTGGTGAAACAGCGATTTTTTCTGGCTCCCACACCCTTGGCGTCAACGCCGAAGCAAAAACACAAAATGCGGCAAGCGCCGGCAATTTACTTGCCAACACTGCGGTGCCGACCGCGGTGGTGGACGGTTTTTTTACCGCCCAAGGACATTTTGGCGAGCGCTTAGTGGCCGCTTTGGAAGCGGGCTTGCGCGCCGGCGGCGAGGCCGGGCCATTACATTCCGCCGGCATCAAAATTGCCTATCAAACGGCATGGCCATTTGTTGACTTGCGCTGCGATTGGAGCGATGATTGTCCTGTGGCGGCATTGCGGCGGGCTTGGGAAGTTTATCAGCCGCAAATGGATGATTATGTGCAACGCGCCTTGGCTCCGGCAAAATCGCCGAGTTTTGGCGTTCCCGGTGATGAATAATTAACAAGGATAAAATCATGAGCGACTTCACCCACGATGACTGGCGGCAAAAGGCGGCTACCTTGCATTTTCGCTGCGACTGCTTTATTGACGGCAAATTTATTCCCGCCGTCAGCGGCAAGCGTTTTGCCTGCATCAATCCCGCCAACGGCGAGACGCTAACCGATGTTGCGCGGGGCGATGAAGCGGACATTGACCACGCCGTGACGGTGGCGCGGCAGGCATTCGCCGATGGTCGCTGGTCGCGTCAAGCGCCCGCCGCACGCAAAGAAACCCTGCTCCGTTTGGCTGAACTAATCCGCCAACATATTCCAGAATTTGCCTTGCTGGACACCTTGGATATGGGCAAGCCGATTAAGGACAGTGTCAGCATTGATGCTCCCGGTGCGGCGCATTTTTTTCAATGGCATGCCGAGGCCATTGATAAATTATATGGTGAGATTGCCCCCACTGGCAGTGGTGATTTGGCATTAGTGCGGCGCGAACCGTTGGGCGTAGTCGGCGCTGTGGTACCGTGGAATTTTCCTCTTGACATGGCGACGTGGAAGCTATCGGCGGCACTGGCGGCGGGCAATAGCGTGGTGTTAAAACCTGCCGAACAGTCGCCTTTATCGGCTCTGCGGCTGGCGGAATTGGCAAGCGAAGCGGGCTTGCCTGATGGCGTGCTGAATGTGGTGCCCGGCTTTGGTGAAGAAGCCGGCGCAGCATTGGGGCGGCATGAGGGGGTGGATTGTTTGGCTTTTACCGGCTCCACCGAAGTCGGCAAATTATTCCAGCGTTATGCCGGCGAAAGCAACATGAAGCAGGTATGGTTAGAGACTGGCGGCAAAAGCCCGAACATTATTTTTGCCGATGCCGATTTATCGGCGGCGGCGGACTTGGCGGCATTTGGCATATTTTTCAATCAAGGCGAAGTATGCTCGGCAAATTCCCGGCTATTAGCGCATCGTTCAATCAAGGATGAAATGATCGAACGCCTGCAAGAAAAGGCGGCGGCGATGCAGCCGGGCGATCCTTTGGACCCGGCCACGGTGATGGGTCCGATGGTGGATGTGGCACACGCCGACCGCGTTATGCGCTACATTGCCAGCGGCAAAGAGCATTCCCGCTTAGTTGTCGGCGGTGAGCGGTTGACGATAAATCAATCGGACGCTTTTATTATGCCGACCATTTTTACTCAGGTGCAACCATCACATCTTATTGCGCGGGAGGAAATTTTTGGCCCGGTATTAGCGGTTATGGATTTTGACGATGA
>JBPCWX010000233.1:0-3621 GCA_051009095.1 Gammaproteobacteria bacterium
CGTTCCCCTAAACACAAAATGACCGCCCACGCATTTCGCGCGTATTTCAGCGATCAAATCTTCGACATTTTCTGCTGGGGTTTTCTTTGCCATCATTAAACTCCCCCCAACTCCCGCACCGTCGCCAATAATTTCGCCTCCACCGCAACCCCATTTTGTGCGGCTTGTTGTCTTGCGGCTTGTCGCTTTTGCCCTTGCAAGCGGGCGTCCTGAGAAGTAATCGCATCGCATAATGCCGATAGGCGCTTGCTAAACTCCGCACCGCCGCCAAAAGCGTCCGGGTTTATCGCGATAAAAAATTGTCCGGTCGCCGGTGGGCCGCCTTGGTCGCCCGCAAATGGACTCGCCCAAATCCCCAAATTCGCCGCCGGCAACATCGCCGCCATCATCTCCACCAATAACGCCACACCGATGCCTTTGTAGCCGCCCGATGGGAGCATGGAACCCAATAATGCCGCCTGCGCATCGGTGGTCGGCTTGCCTTCGGCGTCCAATGCCCAGTGGTCGGGGATGTTTTGCCCGGCGCGCGCGCGTTTGGCAATTTCGCTTTTGGCAATGACGCTGGCGCTTTGGTCAATGACAAACGGCGCGCCCGCGGTCGGAGCCGCCACAGAAAAAGGATTGGTGCCCAGCACCGGACGAATACCGCCAACTGGAGCAATGGAAGCGGGAGCGTTGGTGAAGCCGATGCCAACAAAACCCGCCGCGGCGATTTTTTCGGTGTGATAGCCCAAGACGCCGCAGTTATACGATTGACGAATGCCCATGGCGGCAATGCCGTTATCAGATGCGGCAGGTTGCAATAGTTCCATGCCGGCGGCAATGGCGGGATGAGCAAAACCATGGTCGGCATCAACCATAATCGCTGTCGGTTTGTCGCGCGATACCCGCGGGGCGGCTTTGCCGTTGACTTTGCCGCAGCGCAGATGGAGGCAATAAACGGGAATATAGGCGAGACCGTGTGATGAGATGCCGTCTTCTTCGGCGGCGGCAACGGCATCGGCAAGTGGCGCGGCGTTTTCTTCGGTGGCGCCGGCGGTGCGCAGGGCATTTTGCGCCAAAGCGCGAATGTCAGATAATGATAAGGTTTCGGTGGACATGGTTTTTTATGGGTGGATGATAAAATCTTATTAAAACATTTATTGCATTATAATAAACAGTCTTATTTTTACGCGCGGCGATTATGATTAATTCTTGCGGATGATTTAATGTTGTCGGCGCGCTGCATTGTTATCAATCACAGCAAAAGGAGGCGATATGCCAATGACTAAAAAACTGATTCTTACCATGGCGATGGTTTTGTTGAGTGTGTCTACCAGCGCTTGGGCGGGCGGCACGGGGGAGGTTCGCTATATTATTGTGGCGTCGTTGCCGGTGGAGACCAAAGGATTGTCGGCCATGGCGCCGGTGGTGCATACTGGTGCGGGCAAGGTGAAAGCGGCGATTGGCACATATGATGCCATTTTGCAATACCAGCCGGAGTTGGTTATCAATTATGGCACGGCCGGCAGTGTGAGCGGGGTAAGCGGTTTGCACCGCGTTGATGTGATTATTCAGCGCGATATGGATGCGCGCGGTTTTGGGATACCGCGGGGGGTTACGCCGATGTCTAACGAACCGCTGCCGGAGGCGCGCGGGATTGTTTTGGGTACGGGAGATTCTTTTGTTGTCGACGCGGAGCAAGCACTGGAAGGTTTGGAGATTCGCGTGGATATGGTGGATATGGAAGCATTTGCCATTGAGGAAGTCGCCGAGCATTTGGGCGTGAAATTTGTTTCTTATAAATATGTCAGCGATTCTGCCGATGATGGGGCTGCCACCGATTGGGAAGCGAATGCCGCCAAAGGCGCCTCATTGTTCGCCGAATTGCTGGAGAAAGAATACGGTAAATCGTCATTGTTGTAGGGGGAAGCAAACGCGTTTTTGTTGGGCAAGGGCGGGTTATTCATTTCCTCTTTTTCTGATGTTAAGATAGCCTTGCCGTCAATGTGCGGGCGCTTAGGTTATGCCGATGGTCCGCGCAACCTCTGAATTTCTTTCGCCGTCGACGGCAAAATGTCCTCCCAAATGGCAAATGACAGGGCGGCTTGTTCCGCCAGCATACCCAACCCATCCATCCGCCGTGTTGCCTCTTTTGCCATAGCCAAAAAAGGACGTGCCGCCGCACCATAACTGAGATCATATGCCAATGAAGCCCCGACAAAAACCGACCTTGATAACGGTAAAGACTGCCCCGATAAGGCCGCCGATGTTGCATTAAAAATTAAATCAAAAGGCTCGGCGCATGCCGCCAGCGCTATGCCGCGACCGCCGCATAATTCCGCCAAAGCAGCCGCTTTGCCGGCGTCTCTGGCGGCAATGCAGAGGTCCGCCGGTGATTCCGCCGCCAATGCCAACGCCGCCGCCCGTGCCGCACCGCCAGCGCCCAATATCAAGATCCGCCGCTGAGATATGGGCTCGCCCACATTGCGGGATAAGTCGCGCAATAATCCCGCCCCGTCTGTGTTGTATGCTTTCAATCCTGCCGTAGTCATTTTTAGGACATTCGTCGCACGCGCGCGCTGGGCAAAATGGCTGGCGCTGTCGGCAAGGGCCAAGGCTGATTCCTTAAAAGGCACGGTGATATTTAATCCTATGCCGCCGGTGGCAAAAAAGGTGCGCACCGCATCGGCAAAATCCTCTTCTGTCGGGGCGAGGGCGGCATATACCATATCGCGCTGAGTTTGGCGGGCAAACTGCGCGTGCAACCACGGTGATTTGGAATGATGCACCGGATTGCCCACCACAGCGTAGCGGCGACTCATGCCAAGACAAAGCGCGCGCGCTGAATGAAAAAATCAATGTCGTATAAACGCACGGGAAAGGATTCGACCTCCGGCAGTCGGGCGGCTGTTTTAACCAGCAAACCAGCCAGCGGATAATCCGTCAGCCGCACGCGGTTTTTGGGCTGTCGCTGCGCGGTCAACACTGTTTGCGGCGGCAATGCCGATAATGCCTGCAAAATCCAGTGCCGTTCCATTTTGTCCTGCATTTGTCGGGCGCGCGCTTGCTGCTGGTTCAAAGATTGCGCCAATTTTTTCCACTGTATTTGCGGCGATGGCGCCAAGCCCAGCACCGCCAGCAGCAATGCCTGATTCGCCAAATCTGCATAACGGCGCAGGGGCGAGGTGGTCCAAGCATATGGCTGCTCGGTCGGCGGGTGCCAGATGGTGGCGCCGTTGGCGCGAAATAATCCGCCTTTTCCCGTCAACTTTTTTGCCCAGGTCGTATTGACGCGGCGCATCAGTGACTCGACAACAAGGCTCACTGGTCGCCGAGGCGCGGCAACAACCCGCGGGGGATCTGTGTAAATCCGATAATCCGTGCGCGTGTCGGTGGATAAACCGGGCGGGGCGGCAGCGAATTTTTTTAATATCTCATATTCCGCCTGCACCGATGGCGGCGCCTGCTCAGCAAAATCATCCAAAGAAAAATTATCGCTGATGGGGACAAGCTCCAAAGTGGTTTCTAATGCTTCCACGCGGTCATCACTAAAACGATAATATAGCGACAGCGCCGGCCGCGCCGCACCCGCTTGTAATGAATAGCGGGCAATTTCGGCGGACGACAGCATGGGATATT
>JBPCWX010000234.1:0-6039 GCA_051009095.1 Gammaproteobacteria bacterium
TCGGTGATTACGGTTATGCCATTAGATTGAAATTGCACATCGCCTTCTTGCATGGCGTTGGCATATTCCACAATATATGACAAACCCGAACAGCCCGACGGCTTTACCCCCAAGCGAATGCCGGCGGAAGTTTTATCGCGATCAGCAAGGCAGCGGCGCATATGCTCCGCTGCACTTGTGGTTAGCGTGATGGCCATGCCTTAGGCGGCTGGCGCCGCAACCTCGCCATGATTTTTGCGATAATCCGCAACCGCCGCTTTGATGGCGTCTTCGGCCAAAATAGAACAGTGAATTTTGACCGGCGGCAAGGCAAGCTCCTTGGCAATCTCGGTGTTTTTGATGCTTTCCGCATCTTCCAAAGACCTCCCCCGCACCCATTCGGTAATGAGAGATGACGAGGCAATCGCCGAACCGCAACCATATGTTTTGAATTTGGCATCTTCAATCCTGCCATCTTCATTCACTTTGATTTGCAGTTTCATCACATCACCGCAAGCGGGCGCGCCCACCATGCCAGTGCCGACATTTTTCTCATCTTTGCTAAAAGACCCAACATTGCGCGGGTTTTCATAATGATCCATCACTTTTTGACTGTACGCCATGGTTTTGTCCTCCGTAAAGAGTAAATAAATAATTATCTTATTGTATCACATTATAAGCCCAAACAGCGAAAAAAAACAATGCGGCGATTATTGCCCCATTCCATACCACATCGCGCCTTGGCTAAGACGGCGGCGGCAGCTTATATAGCACATAATTTTTTTCACCATAGCGCCCGCCCTGCCAAACCTTGATCCCCAAGTTTTGCGGCGGCGCCTCCGCCCGCCGTAAAACATAACCGCAGCCGCCCTCTTGCAGCGGCACCCGAAAATAATACAACTGTCGCAATGTCGCCATATCCACACCTTGCGACATGATGCAATCGCCGCCGGCATATACCGCCAATTCTTGCGCCATGCCGCGATACGATTTGACGGCGTCCACATCTTTCACCCACAAAAGATTAAAAACGCACCACACCACCGCCATGCCGCAACTCCAATTAAGCACCGCCCGCTCATTGGATCGCCCGGCATTCACCGCCAAACCCACCCATAAAACGGTCACCGTCGCTGCCGCCCAAATTTTCCACCACGACACTTCAAGCATCGGTAAAAAAGCAAAGCGGTTATAAATCTCCATGGCCAAAATGGCCGGCGTAGCCGTTTGCAAAATAAGCCAAACCGTCCACATGCCACCCACCGCACATAGCCCCACTACCCCCAAGGCGAACCAATCCAAAATGGCGGCATATGAATCGGGCAGCCGGAAAATCCCCCAGGCGGCCAATACCGATAGCGGCGGCAGCAAAAAGAAAAAATCCTCCTCTTGATTACCGTACAATAAAAAATGTACCACTGCCGCCATGACCAGCATAACGCATAACCCATTGACTGGCGCCACCCAAAAAGCGCGGCGATGCTGCCACAGCGCCACCGCCGCAATCGGTAATATGGGAAAAAGTGCCCACAGTGCAATGCGCAGAGTGTTCGCCGGCGTCTCCGCCGAAATACTCGGCATGAAACTTTGCCCCAGCCAAGCGATGACGCCGACATTGGCATGTGCTTGCAAAAAAAGCAGACAAGGCGCAAAAAACACCAGCGCAATCGGCAAACCGGCGGCGACCGAAGGCAATCGCCAATCTTTGCGCCCCATGGTCGCCAGCAAACCCAAGCCCCCCGCCACCGCCGTAGTCGGCACGGCAAACAAGCACAAAAACCCCAGCGCACCACCCACCGCCGCACCGCCTACCAGCGCATTGCGGCGCAATAAAACCGCCCCCCACAACAACAGCGCCATACCAAAAAATGACGGCACCGCCAAATTTAATAAATGCGCGCGCACCAAAAATCCTGTCGTTCCAGCCGCCAATAATGCCGCCATCCAACCCGCCCGCGATCTTCCGACCGCCCCGCCAATCAGCAACAAGCCACCCGCCAAAAGCAAGACATTCAACATGCGCGCCCCTTCGTGAATTTCCAGCCAAGGCAGCAGGATGCGGGCAAAAAACGCCGCCAATATGGGATACCCCGACACCAGCGGCGGCGGTTGCGCGGCGGCGGGAGCATTCTCAAAAGAAGGGGCGTCGAGCATATCGGCAATCAGCACCACCCAATCGGGTTCTGACGGTTTCCATGGGTCCCGCCCAATCAGGCCAAAGCCAAGCCACACCAGACAAATCAGCGCGCACAAAAAACACTTCCGCCAAGAATACGGTTGCGCCCCCCGTCGCCCCCCGGACTCGGTGCCAGGCAAGGCGCCAAACACGCGCTTGTTGTCAAAAGAAGTGCGCATGGGGCTGCTCATCGGCGCTCAGCCGCTACGCCGTGCAATTAATCAGCGGCTACTCCACCGTAGCGGCGGCGAAACTGCTCCACCCGTCCAGAAGTGTCGACCAGTTTTTGCTTGCCGGTGTAAAAAGGATGACAATGAGAGCAAATGTCCAGCTGCATTCGCTCTTGCTTGTAGGTTGTGCCAACTTCCAGTTTATTGCCGCAAGAGCACTCCGCCCAAATGCGATGATAGTCGGGATGAATATTTTTTTTCATGGTTACCGTCCGCCGTTTATGTTGATAGACAAAAGCGCATTATACCACTTCATATGCGCATCGTCAAATGAATATATCCTGCTGATGCCATATTGTCCAAAGCGACCCAGCGTCATGGCGGATGCGCTGGTGGGTCATCATCACCAAGGGACCATTTTTATTTTTTATGAGTGACCGCAATTTTGCGCCATCAGGCTGGTCCTTTCATATTTCACCTTTCTAATTGAATCTGATGCACAAATAAGATAATATACGTAATATAAGGAGCACAAACATATATGAAATTTTCCATTTATCGCTACAATCCTGAAACCGATGCTAAGCCGTATATGCAGAATTTTGACGTCGCTTTGCCGGCCACCGCCAAAATGCTGCTGGATGCGCTGGTGCATATCAAATCAGAAATTGACGATTCGCTCACTTTGCGCCGTTCATGTCGCGAAGGCGTATGCGGCTCTGACGGCGTCAATATCAACGGCAAAAACGGGCTGGCCTGCACCACCCAATTATCCGCGTTGACCGAGCCGATTGCAGTCCGCCCGCTGCCCGGCCTGCCGGTGATTCGCGACCTCATTGTGGATCTGAGCCAGTTTTATAAACAATACCATTCCATCAAGCCGTGGCTGATTAATGACCGCCCGCTGCCGGAGCGCGAGATTTTGCAATCGCCCGCCGACCGCGCCGAATTGGACGGTTTGTATGAGTGCATTTTATGCGCTTGCTGCTCCACTTCCTGCCCTTCGTTTTGGTGGAATCCGGACAAATTTGTCGGTCCCGCCGGGCTGTTGCAGGCTTATCGCTTTATCGCCGACAGCCGCGACACCGCCGCCAATGAGCGGCTGGATAATTTGGAAGATCCTTATCGTCTGTTTCGCTGCCACACCATTATGAATTGCGTGGATGTCTGTCCCAAAGGGCTCAATCCAACCGCCGCCATCGGTAAAATTAAAGATCTGATGACTAGGAGGGCGGTGTGAATCCACTGAGCCGGCGCCTGCGCTGGCAAAGCCGCCGGGGCACCTTGGAACTGGATTTATTATTAGACAAATTTTGGCAACAGGATGATAACTTAACCACCACCCAGCTGCAAGCCATGGCTGCCATATTGTCGCTGGATGATAATGATTTGCAACGCTTGCTACAAACCGGGGCGATTGACCACCCAAAAATCGGCCAAGAAGGAAGGACCCTGGTTGCACGCTTGCGAAATTTACAAAAAGGAACAACAACATGACCCACTCGCTGAAAACACTATACGATAAAAGAAATGCCAAAAAATTGGCAAAATTGCATCTGCCCAACGGTAGCGTGCTGGACTTGCCGATGTATGCCGGCCGTCTCGGACCCGATGTGATTGATGTGTCACCGCTTAAGAAAGTGGACTTATTCACCTACGATCCGGGCTTTGTTGCCACGGCCAGCTGCTCATCAATGATTACTTTTATTGATGGCGACAAAGGCGAACTGCTTTATCGCGGCTATCCGATTGAAGAGTTAGCGCAAAAGGCGACTTTTTTGCAAACCTGCTATTTGCTGTATCACGGTCATCTGCCCTCGGCGGCGCAATTAAAAAAATACCGCGCCGAAATGTCCCGCCATATGATGGTGACCGAACGCATGGCGGATTTTATGAAAGGCTTTGATTCTCATGCGCACCCCATGGCGGTGATGATTGCCGTAGTGGGCGCTTTGGCGGCGTTTTATCATGAGTGGATGAACGTCAAAGACCCCGAAAGTCGCCGCAAATCGGCGGTTTTGCTCGCGGCCAAAATGCCGACCATTGCCGCCATGTCCTACAAATACAGCACCGGCCAGCCGTTTATGTATCCGCAAAGCCGCTTTACCTTTGCTGAGAATTTTTTGTATATGATGTTTGCCACCCCGCGTGAAGACTACCGCCCCGACCCGGTGCTGGAGCGGGCTTTGAATCAGATTTTTATTTTGCACGCCGACCACGAACAAAACGCTTCCACGTCCACAGTGCGCATGTCGGGTTCCACCAACGCCAATCCTTTTGCCTGCGTTTCGGCCGGCATCGCTTCTTTGTGGGGGCCAGCCCACGGCGGCGCCAATGAGGCGGTGTTAAAGATGCTCAATGAAATTGACGACCCCGAAAATATTCCCGCTTTCATTGAAGAAATTAAATCGGGACGCAGCGGACGGCGGCTTATGGGCTTTGGTCATCGCGTGTATAAAAACTTTGACCCGCGCGCCAGCGTCATGCGCAAAACCTGTCACGAAGTGCTCAAGCACCTAAAATTGCAGGATGACAAATTGTTTCGCATTGCTCTGACCTTGGAGGAAATTGCCGTCCAAGATGAATATTTTATTAAACGCAAACTGTATCCCAATGTGGATTTTTATTCCGGCATTGTGTTGCGCGCCATTAACATTCCGACTTCCATGTTTACGGCGATTTTTGCCATTTCGCGCACAATTGGCTGGATGTCGCATTGGAATGAATTGCACACTGACCCTGAGTTTCGCATCAATCGCCCGCGCCAACTCTATCTGGGTGATAAAAAGCGCAAGATGACAGCAGCGGACAGCAAATTAGGCAAAACAAGATAATCTCGCCGCCATCGGTGCGGAAGATATTGCCAATGTACGGGCAATTCACAGCCCTTTGCCGCCGTCATCGAATATTAATCGCTATGCCACACAACATCGGCATATTCCGCACTTTGTCCGGAAAAGTCCCACACCCGCCCAAAAGCGCGGACGCGGCTTTTACCACCAATCGCCACCGTCACATCGGGCGACACCCAATATTGCGAATTGCGAATCACCACATCTTCACCGTCGCGACGGCCGGGTAGCCGCTTAATTTCACAGTCAGCGACTTTGCCGCCGTCATTCGCCGTCATCTTCCATCCTTCTGGCGTGTCGACAAAATCGATAGCGGCACGGCGCGCGTCCAACACTTCCGCCACCAGCAGGGATAAAATCCCCAGCGACCCGCCGGCCTGACCGGTAAAAATCTGCCGCAGATGGTCAAAAGCAGCATCATTTGCCCGCTCGTCAATATACAGCGCCACCGTCCAGCCGCCGTCTCCCATTTTGCCCGGCACATCCAGCAAAATACCAACACACAAGCCATCCAATTTTTCGTCGCCGCAGTGTCCTTCTTTAATGTGAATCCCCCACCATGAATGGCAAACTCCATGCGATGGCCGGGCCTTGCCCAAAGACACCACGCAAGGGCAAAATAAATCGCAGTTGCAGCTTAAAATAACATCCGCTTTCATCTTCCAATTCATTGTTTTCTCCTTTTTTATAATGAATAAAATAATTTCTTAACCAGGCAATAATTCCACCACCGCTAGGGTCAACAGTACCGCACCGACCATATGCGCCAGCAGACGCGGCGGTAATGGCGCTATTTTTTCTATCAGCGCAAAAGCGGCAAGCAACACAATCCAGCGCAAATCCATAACGCCACCGACAAACA
>JBPCWX010000235.1:0-3585 GCA_051009095.1 Gammaproteobacteria bacterium
TTATAAATGGTGATAATCCTGCCGTTGTCAAAAATGGCGACACAGTTTCGCATCATTTCCAAAGCGGATATTCGCTTGCTCATTTTTTTCTGCATGGTGCGGTTGCCGGGGTGGCGTTTTTGCAGGCGCAGCAACCAGTCGCGGCGGCGGGCAATTTGCCGTTTGGCATCTTTGCTGAGCAACATGCGCTCATTTTGTCCTTTTTCCTGCCCATAACGCATCAGCATTTTGATGCCTTCTTTGTTTTTGCCCCTTTGCTGCATGCGCATCCAAGCGTGTTTGGTGAGTTGATAAAACATGTTGCTCCTTTCCACCGCATATTGTATGCTTTTTGTTTTTTTGTACAAAATGAAAGATGTGGACGAGGCAAAACACAGTACAATTCCCATTATGAATGACAAAATTTTTCTGATGGGTGCGGCGGCAATGGCGGCGACCTTGGCGATTTCCAATTATTTGGTGCTGATTCCTTTGGGCGCATGGCTAACCTATGGCGCCTTTACCTATCCCATTTCTTTTTTGGTAACCGACTGCGTCAATCGCGCTGCCGGCGCCCGTTGTGCGCGGCGTGTGGTGGCGGCTGGATTTTGTGTCGGCGTGCCCTTGTCTTTTTGGGTCAATGCCGGCGCTGGCGGCGATGATGCGATGTGGTCGGCTTTGCGGGTCGCTGCCGCCTCGGGGACGGCGTTTGCCGTGTCGCAATTATTGGATGTGGCGATTTTTGACCGTCTGCGGCGGGCGGTGTGGTGGTTGCCGCCGGCGGCGTCATCGGGGCCGGCGTCTGTGACGGATACCGTTTTATTTTTTGCTTTGGCTTTTGGTGGCAGTGGCTTGCCGTGGCTGACCTGGGCGGCGGGTGACTTTGCCGTAAAAGTGGTGATGGTTTTGGCATTGCTACCGCTTTATCGTTTGGCCACCATGCGTTTGGCCGTGGCGCGATGAGCGGCAGGGAAAAAATGTCTGAAGATTTGTGCGGTCGCTTGTCGCAGTTATTGGACGGTGTGCCGGCAGATGAGATGAAAAAAAACAGCCGCGCCGTTGCCACCGCCATTTTATCGCGATTGGATGTGGTGAGCAGGGAGGAATTTGACGCTCATTGTGAAATGCTGGCGAATGCGATGGCGCAGTTGGAAGTGCTGGAAGACAAAATTCGCCAGTTGCAAGCGCAGCAACAGAAGGATAACAGCGATTAATTTATGCGGCTTGGCATACCGTATATTATCCCTGCATTATTATCCCCAAAAGATAAAGCCCTGCATATAATCACAACGCCAAACGGCGAATGTCGGATAGCAGATTGGCATAATATACGATGAATCTTGCGCCTTCTGCACCGTCTATAATGCGGTGGTCATATGACAATGACAGCGGCAGCATCAAACGGGGCACAAATTCTTTTTGTTCTTCATGCCATTGCGGACACATCTGGGCGCGTGACACGCCCAAAATCGCGGCTTCCGGTAAATTTAATATCGGGGTGAAAAAAGAGCCGCCAATGCCGCCCAAAGAAGAAATGGTAAAACAGCCGCCTTGCATGTCTTCCGCTTTTAATTTTCCATCTCTGGCGCGGGCACTCAACTCGCCCAGTTCGCGGGCGATATCAGTGAGCCCTTTTTGTTCGGCATCGCGCAGCACTGGCACCAATAAGCCGTCCTTGGTGTCCACGGCTACGCCAATGTGATAATAATTTTTTTGCACCAAGCATTTTTCTTCCTCCAACAGCGAAGAATTGAACCGCGGATATTGCTTGAGCGCCATGACTGCCGCCCGGATTAAAAACGCCAGCGGGGTCATGCGATAGCCCGATTTTTTTGCCTCTTCCGACAAAGAGCGGCGAAACTCTTCCATGTCAGTAATATCGGCTTCGGCAAACTGCGTGACATGTGGCGCCGCCACCCAGTTGCGATGTAAATAAGAGGCAGATAATTGGCGAATGCGGGGCATCGGGTGCAGCTCAATGCCGCCGAATTTGGCAAAGTCCACGCGCGGCACCGTGGGAAGAGCGCTGCCGCTGTTGTTCAGCGAGTCTTTGACAAAGGCCTGCACATCGCTTTTGAGAATGCGCCCCCGTGGTCCGCTGCCTTTAACATGACGGATATTAACGCCCAATTCGCGCGCATAATGACGCACCGAAGGGCTGGCATGTGGCTTGTCGGAAGTGTCCTTTTGCACAACCGGCGGTGAGGGGGCGGGGCGGGCAGTGGGCGGGGGTGGTGTGGTGTCAGGTGTTTCTCCCGGTGTTGCCGGCACGGGCGCGGTATCGGGTGCTGGCGGTGATGGTGGCGGTGCGGATTCGCCGGAGGCAATGGTGGCAATAAGATCGCCCATGCTGACTTTGTTGCCGGCTTGGACAAAAACTTCGCTTACTTGACCGGCGAAAGGTGCGGGGACCTCCATGGTTGCCTTGTCTGATTCCAGCGTGATGAGCGAATCTTCGGCGGCGACGGTGTCACCGGGTTTGATGAGCACTTCAATAATAGCGATATCCTTAAAATCACCAATGTCCGGTACGCGCACTTCCGCCGCTGTTGGCTGAGACGATGGCGTTGGCGTTGGCGGCGGCGTTGCCTCAGGCGCGGCGGCTGCGGTTGTTGCGGCGGCGCTGGAGTCAGTATTTTCATCGAGGTCGGCGATATGCGAGCCCATGCTGACTTTATCGCCGACATGAACATGCACCGCTGATATTTTGCCGGCTGCGGGGGCGGGAATATCGGTGGTGGCTTTGTCCGATTCAATAGTGATAAGCGAATCTTCCGCAGCCACAACATCGCCCGCTTGGACAAGGACTTCGATGACGGCGACATCCTTAAAGTCGCCAATATCTGGCACAATGATTTTCATATATTTTTTCTCTTTGGCATATTTTACCCATTTTGGCGCATTATAAAAAATTGTCGGCATTGCCATATGATAAAAACAACAGATTGGGCGTGAAGTGCGATAAAATAATGCTTTTTACGGGCGCTTAGCTCAGCGGGAGAGCGCCGCCTTCACACGGCGGAGGTCGCTGGTTCAATCCCAGCAGCGCCCACCATTGATTGTTTTATATGAACAACCCCTGCAACCCCTTGCCTGACATGAGCAGCAATTCCCATTACCTTGGCCGAGTTAATCAACTGGACATCAAGGAAAGACTGCCGAGCGGATATGGGCGGTTTCCGCCCAGCGGCAAGCCGGCAAAACATTGGCATTGATTACCGCCACTCAGCGGGCACCGCTGCGACGGGCCCTGCCATATCTGTTTTGCCGCAAACCGCCGTTTGCCGGCATGATTTTTTGCATGCTCATGGTGGCGGTGTTGGAGCCGCTGTTGCCGATGATCATGAAACCTCTGTTAGACGCCGGCGGTGAAGAGTTTGTTATTGAGCCGACGCTGCTGCCTTATTTTTCTTTGGTGTTGGTGTTGATGCTGGGGGCGTTTAGCTACGGGCGCGAATATTTGGGCGGGTGGTTAGATGCGACCATGCAGCGCGATTTGCGGGCGGCGATAACGGCGCACCTTTTGCAGCTGCCGCTGAGACATTTACGCGCGGAGTCTTTGGGCAAAACGACGTCGCGTTTTATGTGTTTTGTGCCGCTGCTAAC
>JBPCWX010000236.1:0-1820 GCA_051009095.1 Gammaproteobacteria bacterium
CCAATGGAAAGCGCAAAAAATTGAGCTGTTGCTGCGTGGTAGAAAATAAAAAATAAGATTGGTCACGCGCCAAATCGGTGGGGCGATACATCTGCCACCCCGCTTGGCCGCGCTGCGTGGCAATATAATGGCCAGTCACCAATGCTTGCGCGCCTAAATTGCGCGCTGTTTCCAACAAATCCCGAAATTTTACCGTTTCATTGCACCGCACACACGGAATCGGCGTATGCCCCGCCAGATAGGTTTCGGCAAAATCTTCCATCACGCTATCGCGAAAACGCGATTCATAGTCAAGCACATAATGCGGCATGCCAAGCGCATCGGCCACGCGCCGCGCATCATGAATATCTTGCCCAGCGCAACACGCGCCTTTGCGTTGCATGGCCGCGCCATAATCATAAAGTTGCAAAGTAATGCCAACCGCATCATAGCCAGCGCGTTTAACCAACGCGGCCGCCACCGAGCTATCCACCCCGCCCGACATAGCCACCACCACGCGCTGTTGCGCCCGCCCATCACGCGCTACACGTTCACCTATATCAAGGTCAATATCGGGCAATTCGTCCAAATCAATGCTATCTGTTTTCATCATAAAAGCCAGTTTATAACGCATTTTAGCAAGTTCACAACACCTTCACTTTTGCTCACGATAATGTGATTTGCCTGTGAGCAGCTTTTTAATGTTTGGTTAGCGCATTGTTAAGTTTAATTGTTAATAGTGGAGTAAGTAATGCGTATTTTGTTGATTGAAGATGATGTTGTTCTGTCGCAAGAACTTTCTTTTATGTTAGAAAAAAATGATATTCAGGTTGATGTCGCGGCGCAAGGCGAAGATGGCATGGAGCTGGCGGGGCTTTATGAATATGATGTTTTGATACTTGATCTGGGTCTGCCAGATATGATGGGCGAAGATGTCATTACCAGTTTGCGCAAAAAGCAGATTGATATACCTGTTTTAGTGCTTTCTGGCCATAGCGAGGTGGAACGTCGGCTGGTGTCTTTGCGTGCTGGGGCGGATGATTTTTTGCTTAAACCTTTTAATCGGCAAGAGCTGGTGGCACGTATTCATGCTTTGGTGCGGCGCACCAATGGCCATAGTGCCAACATTATGCAATTTGGCGATTTGATTTTTGATTTACAAACCAGCGAGGTGCGCATTAAAGACAAATTGGTGCGCCTGACGGCAAAAGAATATCAAATGCTAGAGCTTTTATGTCTCAAAGATGGCGGCGTGGTTTCTAAAGAAAATTTTCTCAACCATCTCTATGGCGGCATGGATGAACCAGAAATGAAAATTATTGATGTTTTTATCTGCAAGCTGCGCAAGAAAATTGATAATGCTGGCACCAATCAATCCATCATTGAAACAGTATGGGGACGCGGCTATAGGATTTGTAGCTAATGCAACAAAACTTTGTTATTGAGTGTTTGTTAATTGGCAAAGCCATGATATGCAAGGGCATGAGTTCTTCATATCTTGGCTTCAACCCGCACGACCCCACCTTTATGCGGCAAAGTTGTGCTTTAGCACTTAAAGCGGGTGCCTGCATCATGCAGCATTATCGCAATGGGGTGGCGGTGGAGAAAAAACAAGATAAATCACCCGTCACCCAAGCCGACCGCGATGCCGAGCATATTTTGGAAGAGGGGTTGCGCGCCCTTGCGCCAGATATTCAGATTATTGGTGAAGAGGCTTATGCCGAAAAAAAACCAGACTATTTGGACAAGGCGTTTTTTCTGCTTGACCCGCTTGATGGCACGCGTGATTTTATTGACAAGCGCACTGATTTTACCGTCAATATCGGCCTGATTGACAATGG
>JBPCWX010000237.1:0-5122 GCA_051009095.1 Gammaproteobacteria bacterium
ACCGCCACCGCACCGATGTTGGCTATGGTAATCTCATATGCAAAACAATACTCGCCACCGCCGGCAATCTTAATGTGCGGCACATGCTCACTGCGCACCAGCACTTCCAGCGTCGCCCCCGCCGCGCGGGTGATCGCGGCGGCAATCTTGTCCGCCATGATCGCTCAGGCAAGCCGCCGCCACAGCGACGGTTGCAACAGTAAAGATAAACAAGTAAGCATGGGCAATAGTATAATCACATTTTAGCGATATGACACAACCATTACGCATTGCCGCCAGTCTGCTGGCTTCCGATTTTTCCCGCTTGGGCGAGGAAGCGGAGGCCGCCCTTGCCGCCGGCGCCCACTGGCTGCACTTGGATGTGATGGATAATCACTATGTCCCCAACCTCACTTTTGGCGCGCCTTTGTGTGCCGCCTTGCGCCGCCGCCTACCCGCCGCTTTCCTCGATGCTCATCTGATGACTTCGCCGGTGGATAGCCTGATCGCCCCCTTTGCCGCCGCCGGCGCCAATATGCTGACTTTTCACCCTGAAGCGACAGCGCACCCGCACCGCACCGCGGCGCGGATCAAAGACGCCGGTATGCAGTGCGGCATTGCCCTCAATCCCGCCTCGCCTCTGTCATTGCTGGATCATCTTTTGGATACCGCCGATTTGGTGCTGCTGATGACGGTCAATCCCGGTTTTGGCGGGCAGTCTTTTATCCCGGCGATGAGCAAAAAAATCGCCGCTTTGCGCCAGCACATGGACCATAACGCCGCTTGGAGCAACATTCGCTTGCAGGTGGACGGCGGCATTAACAGCCAAACCGCTCACATCTGCCGCAGCGCCGGTGCCGATACCCTGGTGGCCGGCAACGCTATTTTTTGCACTGATGACTATGCGGCGGCGATTAGAAATTTAGCCGCCGATGACCATTAGCAGCCCGCCAAGTCATGCTACAATGATTGTTTCAATGGATAATATGCGGTGGTGAACAAGCGCAAAATGACAGCAGTATTGTTTGATTTGGACGGCACTTTGGTCGATTCCGCTCCGGACATTCACGCCGCCGCCCAAAAAATGTTGACCACCCTGCATTTGCCGCCACTGGCCTTGGATGATGCCAAAAACTATATGGGAGACGGCATGACGCGCTTTATCAAAAGAGCCATCACCCGCCAATGGTGGGGCGAACCAAATGATGATTTATTGCGCGATGCCGCCCAATTAATGGACGCTCATTATGCCGATGAATGCACGGTGCGGCGGCGTGTTTATGCCGGCACGCACAAAGCCCTGACCACGTTGCAAGACCGCGGTTTCACCCTTGGCTGCGTCACCAACAAACCCATGCGTTTTACGCGTCCGGTTTTGGCGGCGTGCCGTTTGGATAAATTTTTTCAGGCGGTCATTGCCGGCGATTCCTTGCCCACCAAAAAACCCGACCCGGCGCCATTGCACGAAGCCTGCCGCTTATTGAAAACTTCCGCGCCGCACGCCTGGATGGTGGGCGATTCCATCGCCGATGCGCGCGCCGCAAGTGCCGCCGGCTGCCGTTTTGCCGTGGTCTCATATGGCTATCACCGCAACGGTGATTTGCCGTCCGCCGAGCATATCATTCACCATTTTTCCGACACTCCGCAAATGCTGGCGGGCTAATCACAAAAAACATGTTTGCCATCGAAGTCCATAATCTCAGCAAGTCCTATTACGGCGTTCCCGTCTTGCGCGGGCTGAATTTTTCCGTATCACCGGGGGATTCTTTTGGCTTTGCCGGGGCCAATGGCGCGGGCAAAAGCACTCTTCTAAAATGCCTGCTGGATTTTTGCCATTACCAAAGCGGCGATCTTCGCCTGTTTGACCGGTCATGCAAAAACCGCCGCGCCCGCGCTCGTTTGGCTTTTTTGCCGGAACGGTTTATTCCACCGTACTATTTAACGGGCGAACAGTTTTTGCAGTTTATGATGAAATTGCAAGGCGATACTTATATTGCCGAGCAGGTGCGGCAGATGCTGGCGGGTTTGGACTTGGACGCCGCCGCCCTCAAAAAACCGGTGCGCTCTTTCTCCAAAGGGATGACGCAAAAACTGGGCTTGGCTTCCTGCTTTTTGGCCAAACGCGATATTTATATTTTGGATGAGCCGATGAGCGGTTTGGACCCCAAAGCGCGGGCGCTGGTCAAACAGCAGTTTCAGAAATTAACCGCGCGCGGCGCCACCCTGTTTTTCACTTCTCAGATGCTGGCGGACATTGACGAAATTTGTTCGCGCATCGGCGTCTTGCACCAAGGCCGCATTTGTTATTTGGGCGCCCCTGCCGACATGCGCGAGCAATTCGGCGGCGGCACTTTGGAAGAGGCGTATTTGCGCGCCATCGGCGACCATGCTTGATGCCGCGCTGCTAAGGCGGGATTTTGCCGCCGCCGCCGACAATCTGCGGCGGCGCGGACTCACCTTGTCCGCCGATGAATTTACCGCTTTGGACGAGCGGCGGCGGGCGGCGCAAATGGAACTGGAAAATCTGCGCGCCCAGCGCAACGCCCGCGCCAAAGAATTTGCGCGCATGCCACAGCCGGCGGCCGGTGGCGGAGTGGATATTAAATCTCAGCTGCGCGAGGCGCAACAGGAAATGGACGCCGCACAAATGGCCATGGACGCCTATTTGCTGGGCTTGCCGAATCTCTTGCAAGATTCCGTCCCCGCTGGTGTCGGCGAAGATGACAATGTGGAAGTTCACCGCTGGGGCACCCCGCGCGACTTTGCCTTTACCCCCAAAGATCATGTTAATTTGGGCGCTGCGCTCGACGCCATGGATTTTGCCACTGCGGTCAAACTCGCTCAGTCGCGCTTTGTTGTTTTACGCCGCGACTTGGCAAAAATGCACCGCGCTTTGGCAAACTTTATGTTGGACCTGCACGAGAAAAAACACGGCTACGAAGAATGGTATGTGCCTTATCTGGGCAATGCCGACACGCTGCAAGGCACCGGCCAGCTGCCCAAATTTGCCGATGACTTATTCCACATCGGCAGCGACGATTTATACCTCATCCCCACCGCCGAAGTTGCCCTAACCAATGTGGCGCGCGGGCGGCTGTTTGCCGAAGAAGAATTACCGCTGCGGCTATGCGCCCACACTCCATGTTTTCGCCGCGAGGCCGGAGCATACGGCAAAGACACCCGCGGCATGCTGCGGCAGCACCAGTTCGACAAAGTGGAACTGGTCAATCTGTGCGCCCCCGCACAATCCGCCGCCTTACTAAAAGAAATGACCACCGCGGCCGGCCGCGTGCTGGAATTGTTGGAACTGCCCTATCGCGTGGTGGCATTGTGCGGCGGCGACATCGGTTTTGCCGCCGCCCAAACATTTGACCTGGAAGTGTGGATGCCGGGACAAAACCGCTATCGCGAAATATCATCATGCAGCAACTGCGGAGACTTTCAGGCGCGCCGCATGAAAGCGCGGCTGCAAAACGCCAACGGACAAAAGCAGCTGATTCACACCCTCAACGGCTCCGGCGTCGCGGTGGGGCGCGCCCTCATTGCGGTAATGGAAAATCATCAGCAGGCGGACGGCAGCATTGCCGTGCCCGCCGCCTTGCGCCCTTTTATGAATGGCATCACCAAAATCGGCGGCAAAAATAATTAACCCGCACCACCGTCGGCACCGCGCCCCCGCTATTCCAGCCAAGCGGCAAGACCATGCAAAAAGCGGCTGATTGGCGAATAGCTTGGGTCATTGCCGGCTATGCTTTGCGGGAGGCGCTGCGCAACCGCATTTTATGGATTGCACTTTTTTTCGCCATCATCGGCGTAGGTCTGGCGGCGTTTATCGGCGACATTGCGGTCATTGAAAATAAAATAGTGGAAGCCGCATTTTTGGCGACGGCATATCGTTTTTGCGCGGTTTTGGTGTTGCTGGTGCTGGTGATTTCCACTTTGGTGCGCGAATTTAACGACAAGTGCATTGAGCTGTATCTATCCCTGACGATTTCGCGGGCACTATATCTTGCCGGCAAAACACTGGGCTTTTTTATGGTCGGCATCTTACTGGCCGCAGTGTTTACGCTGGTCTTATTGCTTTATGCCGAGCCCGCGGCGGCGGCGCTTTGGTTTCTGTCGCTGAGCTGCGAATTGATGATTGTGACGTCGGTCAGCATATTTTGCGTGATGACTTTCAATCAGCAAATCCCGGCCGCCTTCGCCGCCGCATTTTTCTTCTATCTTATCTGCCGCGCCGCCGACAGCATTGTTTTGGTCAGCAACAGCGACATTCTCCTGCACACCACCGGCAGCGCCGTATTATCTTTTGTGGTGGAAAATTTAGCCGCGGTGCTGCCGAGTCTGGCGCGTTTCACGCAAACCGATTGGGTGGCATATGGCAGCGCTCCTTTTGCCGAAGCGCTGCCGCTGATTGTCGCGCAAACCATCATCTACACCACCCTCATCGGTGCGGCCACCCTCATTGATTTTTCCCGCAAAAACTTATAATGCCCGCCATGCACCCCACCTTTCACCTGCGGCTGCTCGTCAAAGATGAATATCAACCGCTGCGCTCGGTGCCGTCTTGGCTGTGGGCGCTGGCCGCTTTGGCGCTGGCGGCGCAAGTGTCTTTTCATCAATGGCTGCTGCCGCCGCCGCAGGCAAAAATTGCCGCACTGCGTCCGCCGCCGTCTTTGGCGGCGTTGCAGCTCTTATCGCTGGGCGAACCAATAACCTTGGCGCGCGCCTTGATGCTGGCGCTGCAAGCCAGCGATAATCAGCAAGGCGAAAGTATCTCTTTTCGCGACTTGGATTATGACCTGGTGGGGGCATGGCTCGACCGCATTGTGGCTTTGGATGAGCGGGCGGAATATCCGCATTTTTCCGCCGCCAAAGTGTATGCTGCGGTTAATGATGAAGAGCGGCAGCGGCAGATGATCGCTTGGGTGCGCCGTCAGTTTGCCCGCGCTCCCGACAGCCGCTGGGAATGGATGGCGCACACCACCCATATGGCGCGTCATATCCTCAGCGATGATGCCTTGGCCTTGGCGATGGCGCGGGAAGCGCGGGAATTAACCACGCCCGGCAAAGTCCCCGGCTGGGTGCGGCAAATGGAAGCATTCTTTTTGGCCGGACAAGGCGAATATGAATCTTCGGCGGC
>JBPCWX010000238.1:0-6397 GCA_051009095.1 Gammaproteobacteria bacterium
TGGCGGGCGGTTTTGCAGTTTTGCCGTATAAAGAATCCATTTATCCTCGGGGCAATCGCTATTTCTTTTATCAAGACCCGTTTTTTGCGGCATCGGAATTTTTATCTCGGCAGCCCGATGTACGCACTGTTATTTATCAGTATAGCGATGCTTTTGCCGGCGGCGGCTATTATCGCCTGCATCACAATGTGCCGGTGTTGTCTTTGGTTTTTCCCGACCAAGCGGAGTTGCTCAAAGGGAAGCCGCCGCGCCAGGTGGCGAGTCATATCATCGCCTGCGATGCCGCGCCCATTGACGGTTTTTCTGAAGCGGCGAATTTTAGCGGTTTGCGTATTTGTGTAAATAATAATCCTGCCCAAGTTGAACCACCGAAAGGGTTTTTGTATGATGTTTATCATCCCCATTGGGTGCCGTTAGAAAAGTATATGATAGAACAAGGTATGATAAAAAATCCGCGTCCGCCGACACCATTGGCGGCTGAATGACACGAGGCGATTAACTTTTATAATTAATAACCATGGCAAAAAAACATAAAATTATCAAGCGAACCCGTCCTGTTGCGGAGACAACACCACCAATGGCAGTGTCGCTGGCTAACACCGGGCGATATGATGCTTGGTCCCTGGCGGCGCTTGGCGCGGCGGTGCTGGCGTTGATTGGCGGGGTGCTTGCGGTTTATGGCGGGGTGGCGGACGGCAGCAATACGTCGATGTATGCCAGTTCGGACATAATGTCGACAGTGCCGATTCTTCGTGATGTATATGGAGAAAGCGATTATCATTTATCAGGATGGCGAGCGAGTGTTTCGAGCTTTTTGTTTCCTGATTATTTTTTATTGCATGCGGGATATATCGCGAATTTGGGCAGTCTTAGCCTATTTAGATTTTATGGCATTGCCCTGGTCATCATTTCCACCATTGGCTGGATAATGGTTGCTAACAAAGTTTTTGGGCGGTCATTATTAGTGTGGTCTTTTGTGGTGATGGCAACAGCGTTGCATCTGGTGGTTATGTCATTTGGCACTGCGGATGTGTTTAGGATTGGTTTTTTTACATTGGCTCACCATAACGGCTTATGGGCTATTCTTCCTTATTTGTTATGGTCGCTGCTGGTCATCTCCGAGACGGCCAAGCCGAATATATGGCAAACGGCGGGATTTGCCGTATTGCTGGGATTATCGTGGTTTAGCGATGTGATTGTGATTGTCTGGTTTATATTGCCGATGGCGGGTGTTTTGTTGTTTGCTTTTTTTGCGGCGCCGGCGCGCGTTCGCTGTTGGCGGCATCTGTTGGCGGCGGTAATAGTTGCATATGTTATACGGTGGGCAATATCCAGCGTTTGGCCATTTGAGGCCAGCGCGAATACTCAGCGTTTTACGAGTTTTAATCCAGCGCAGTCAACCACCACGCTGTTGCAGATGTTGTCCACGGTGGGTGACTTTGCCGCCCAGCATCCGGCGGTGTTTTTTAGTTGGCTCATGTTTTTTGTTTTGCTAACGGCAGCGCTTATCATTTTTATTCGCACGGCGCGCAAACCAAAATCCAAACGGCAGGATATAGATAATGTAACTATGGTTGCCTTGTTTTTTGCATTATCCGCGGCTGCCGCCCCTGCCGCTGCGGTGGCGACGGGAACAAATATCTTTGGCTCCACGTCGGATATTGCAACAAAAACGCGCTATCTTCATCCGACCATGTTTCTGCCGCTGTTTGCGGGTTGGGTTTGCTTGCTGGCTTTTTTATGGCGTTTTTTTCCGTCTTTGCGGGTGTTCACGGTACGGCAAACTCAGTGGGCGGCAGTTGCCCTGTCGGTGTTGTTAGTTGCTTTTGCGGTGCCAAAAGTGGCGGCGCTTGTTCATGACGATTCTCGTTTGAGGCTTTTTGACCTGCCTTTTTTTGCCTGTTTGCAAGAGACCGCACAGCGGCGAAATTTACGCGCCGGCGTCGCCAGTTTTTTATTTGACCACCCCATTGCCGTAGCTTCCATAGATAAGAGGATGGGCATTGAGCGAATGGCGCGCATCGGCAATTTGAATCGTTTGGGATTGGGTGAAAGAGGGAATTTGTATGTGAGCCAAGACACCACCAATCGTTATTATGAACAGGGGGATTTTGATTTTGCCGTGGTCAATGCGCACCAAGGCACGGTACATTTGTCGCCTTGGCCAAACGAGAATAGCGTTTGCGCAGATGAAGAGCGTTTATCGTGCATCGAGCCAGTGTCATATGGTTTTATCATCGATGGGGATGCGGTGGAGGGCGAATTTGGCAAGCCGGCGGAGATTGTGGATTGTGGCCCGGCGGCATTGTATCTTTATGACAAGCCCTTTAATTTGCATGGGTTATTGCGGGGCTAAGGATAAAAGATGAAGAAACGCTATCATCCCGGCAAAAAACATCACCCCGGCAAGAATCCCATAACGCCACCATCACCAGCGGTTGCCGGCTTGCCCCAAGCATCGCCGGCAATGGCGGCACTTTGTTTACTGGCATTTGTTGCGGCAGTGTTGGGTTTGGTGTTGGGCTATGCGGGCGACAGCGCCAATCGTTATTTTTTATTGGATCATGGGGGAGTTTTGGTTAAAGAATATCTCTTGTGGCAAGAGCATGGTTTTCCCATTCAAAAAGTGATTTCTAACTATAGTCAATTCTTTACGGATAGATTCATACCGCTGCTATTTTCCATGCTTTTTAGCAATCCGTATCTTGCCGTGTATCTGACCAGTATTTACATTTGGTTTATGATGGCTTTGGGCGCTTTCTTATTGGCGCGGCGATGTGGTGCTGGGAGCGTTGCTTGGTTAGCATGGCCTCTTGCGGGTTTGATGGCGTTGCTGGTGGTTTTGGATTCCACCGAGGAAGTTTTTGTTACCGCGATTACATTTGGCTTTCGGGGGCATTTGAATGCCATGTTGCCGCTTATGTTTTATCTTGCGGTGTCCATCTTATTTGCATCATCGCTAAAAACCGCCATCCGCTACGCGGTGGTTTTTGTCATCTTGTTTGCGCTGCTTAAGTTCAGTTATGTTATTGTGTCCGTTTGGCTCACGCTGCCGATTGTGTTGACGGTGGGTTTGGCTTTGCTGGCTCGCTGGCTTAGATTTTCAAGCATTAACTGGAAGATTCTTATTGCCGCATTGGTTATTGGTTATTTGTTGGAGTCCGCTTTGCATCAAACGATGGTCAGCATGCTTTATATAAAAGAGAGTGTTCATGCGGCAACGGATACGACAGCGTGGTTATCGCGGTATCATTTTTCCTTACGGCAATTTTTTGTTAATTGGGGAGCAAACATTGTTATGAAGCATCCGCTTTTGTCATTGACCTGGGCGGGTTTTGCGGCATTGACATTGTGGGCGGTTTATCTTGGCATTTTTCGCAAGGTGGCCAAAAAGAACAAACAGCACACCATGCCGACACCGGCTTTGTGCGCCTTATCTTTTTTTCTGTTTGCCATTATTTTGGGCATGACCGCGACTGCCGTGCTGGGTAAATACTATCTTTGGGGGCGGTGGTGGCATTTTGCCAATCACCGATATTTTATGCCTTCCATATACATTCCGCTGTTTTGGGGCATTCCCACGTTGCTGGCTTTTTATTTGCCGGCACTGCGCCGCCGTTTTGCCCGTATTGATTCCATAATTTTATGGGGAGGCAGTGCTTTGGCGGTGATAATATTGGTGTGCGCTTTGCCATTATTTCGCCATTTGCCACAAATAGGCAGTTTAGCGACATATACCTCACCGTTTTTGGAATGCGCCGACTCTGAATTAGAAAAGCGGGGGCTTAAAACTGGCATTGGACCAGTGATTATAAGCGGATATTTAACTACCTATTTATCAGATAACGAGATACAAATTATTCCTATGTACAATACCAGAGCGGCAACAGAAACCTATCAGCGACAGGATTTCCCCGCCAATCAACCGCCCTTTCGTCCCCAAACAGAAACAGATAAAATGCCAGAGGATATTGAGTTTATCATTACTAATTGGACCGATGCGCGCCATGTAATGACCACCCCTGAGAATGCCCGCTGTCCGTGGCGGCGGGAAAACCCGCGCGAATGCTATGATTATGAATGGACGCCTCATGCGGAATTGTTTATTAAACCGGAGCATATCACCGATTATTATGGCGCGCCCAAAGAAGTGTTTCGCTGTGAGGGGATAGACTTTTATGTGTATAAGTGAATGCTAAGGCGCGCTTGAGCGATCAATAACAAATGATGACAGTATAAAACTCTGCGGATGGTTGGACCGTAAGCGAAGACCAGCAATGATCGGATATTGACCAAATTGCACCCGCCATTCGCTATGCTCGGCGGTTATTAATTGCGGTGAAATTTTTTCGCCATTAATTTCAAGAATCAACGGTGCCGAACCGTCAAAATCTTCCACAGTGTAAGATGCCTTGAAAGTTATTTTTGCTTTTGGCGGCATTACCAAACTGGCTCGGCGCACCAACAGGTCTCCGCTGCTTGCCGGTATCACTATGCCGTTGTCGCGAAGAGAAACATTTTTTTCAAACGGTAAAAAAGCATGGCGGGATTTAACCGCATCAAAATGCAGCGGATAGTGAATATATGACAATTTCCTACTCACAAAATTATTGTAGTATGAGGCAAGAGGATTATTGTTTATTAATGGAATGCAATATTGAGTGCAGCGAAGAAATGCCACATATCCAATATGAGAGTTATGCCACGGCGACCCGGCATATGTGTAGGCAAGCGATGCCAGCAGGATGGTAGTTGCCCACAGTGTAGCGGGTTTTTGATGCTCCCGTTTTTGGCGCTTGCGGACGCGCTTTGTTGTTTTGACGCCCGCTTTTTGCGGTGCGGAAAATATCCATAACTGGCACACCGTAATCAGGGATAAATTGAACCAGCCCCAAAACATAAGACGGGCGATATCCACGGCAACCAATGTTATTGGTAAACTTGTCATGGCGGCGGCAACAGGAATGAAAAATTCCATTTTTAGCATCCATTTTTCGGGGGGGGGGAAATCAGGGGCATTTGGGCGGTCCCAAAAACCCAACGCAGTTTTTTTGCGAAACCAAAAAAATAACGCCGACAATAAGAAAGGCGGCAGGGCAAAAATAATGACATGCCAAATAAAGATATTTGGATAGTCGACAAAATATAATGTTAATTGCCGTTGTACTAATCTAAGGCCGCCGGCTGCACCGGCTAATATTGTTTCAAGTGTGGTCGAGTCATAAATATTTGCCTCTGCCAAGATGCGTGCGGTATGCTCAGAATTGTGCAGCCAATTCGCCAGCACAAAAAATATGGCGGGAAAAACGGCGGCGGCAAGCCATTTTTTTCTTTTGCGAAAAAACGCCGGAGAAAACCAAGCGGCATAAACAGCCATTATGGAAAGAGAAAAAGACATTAGGAAGCCGCCGCGATGAAACATTTGCATGATGAGCAGCAGGATGGCAAACCATAAAAGACGGCGCGCAATGAGGGCGGCACCGGCGAGCAACGCCGTAAAAAATATATATACATCCATAAACCCAAACCAATTGCTTTCCATCTTCCATATCGGGGCGACCAGCAAGACAGACGAGAAGGCAAGCAGCCACCAGCGCATTGGCGGCGAATAAGATTGGCTGAGGGCAATCTTGGGTATCAGCCCAAGCCATAACAGAATCATGAGGAAAATGGCAAGCCCCCGTTGAAATAGTGGCGCATATAGGTCTATTTGTGCGCGGGTGAAATCACCAAACAAAACACTGAGAATTGAACCTAACAATCCCCTATGGACATAGCCGTATTGGTAGTTGACGAAAAAATTCGGAAGTTGTGTATCGTTTACAACAAGCGGCTGCCCTATTGATAATACTGTGATGACGGCAACCATCAGCATGGCAACGCCAATCAGCATGATGCCCTGCTGGTGACGGTCGAGTTTCATGGGTTATTTATTAAACAGGTATATAAAATGGCGACACCAGGCCCGCGCGGTAAAATTGATAAAACCCAAACAGTATTGCCATCCAGTCAATTTTGATTTTGTCATTTTGCGATAAAAACGGGCATTATCGCAGTAATTGCGAAGAAATTGCGAGCTGAGAGCATTGCCAGAGACGCGAAAATAAGATAAATTGGTGGGGGTGTGCATCATCTTGCCATGGGACAAAATGTGCAGCCAAAAGTCAAGGTCCACCATAAAGGGATATTGCTCGGTGAATTGAAACATGCCGATTGCCGAAGTGCGGACAAGTCCGGTGCTGGGGTCGCCAATGGGGTTAGCGCTTTGTGCCATTTTATTAATGATGTCATCACGAGAAAAAACACCGCTGTTTTTGGCAAAGCCGGTGGTAAAAAGAGGTTTGCCGCTTTTACTGATTAATGTGCGGTTGGAGGAAAACAAGGTAATATCGGCATA
>JBPCWX010000239.1:0-5157 GCA_051009095.1 Gammaproteobacteria bacterium
AACCACGACATCGCGCAGGGGAACAACCGGCATGGCATTTAGGTATTCTAAGTCACTCATTATTGGTCCCTTTCGTGGTGATGAAATTTTTCATAAAAAACTGCCGCCCAACTGCGCAAAATCCCGCCAAAGAGTTTGCGGACGCCATCTTTTATATTATAAGGATAACACAACATACTTTCAAGCCCGATGATTATGCCATATGTGGCAAATATCGCCCCTAAAAATCCCCCACTAGTCAATCTCTTGCATTTTCTTCATGGTGAAGGCAATAGCGTTTGCGGCTTTTTGCAGGGTTTCTATTTCTGGCAAGGTCAGGATTCGGCCTTTACGCGATTTTAGATATTTGCCCAAGGGGTGATAACCACCCATTTGGAAGCCAAAGACTTCAGGCGGGATGGGAGCGAGCCATTCTTCTTTGTTGAAGTATAGCCTTTCGGATTTTTTATCATAGCGGGAATTTTCCACTTTATGAGTCTTGCCTTCACCGCAGTGTTCGGCAATATCGCCAGCGCAATGTTCGCGTAGTAAATGGGCTTGGATGAGTTGATTGCCGATGTTGGCGAGCCGCTTAAATTCGCAGTTCTCTTCTGGAAAAGGGATGCGTGGGAAGTCTATCCGCAAAAAATCAACATAACGCTGACGATAATCGGGAGAATGCAGGATAGCGTAGATACAGCCGAAAATATCTTCGGGTGTGTGGACAGTGCCGTAATGGTTGTTTATCCATTGGCGGAATTGGGGGGTCAGGTTTTCATTACAGACAATTTTGCCCACATCTTCATCGTAACGGTAAAGAGGGAATAGGTAATTTGTGGTCTTAGATGACATACTACCATGCTCTACAATTAAGTCAGTCACAAATGCGTGTGCCCACCCTCCTTGTATTTCTTCTCGTTTGTGAGTAATCAATCCTAAATTGTTGCCTACCAACATATGGCGCATAACTCTTTTCCGTCCCCAATCAATCGCGGAATCATGATAAAGAACCCACTGCACATCAAACGGGCGGTATGCGATTTTTTGTGCAAATGCACTCAGGTTTTTTATTTTCGCCAACTCTTTTCTGGCTTGATGAATTTTCCATCCTCGCGTTTCTTTCAAATGCAATTTTGCTGCAATCTCAGAATCGTTTTTATCAGTGTTGATGAACTGCCGTATTCTCTGTAGCAGGGCATCTTTGTCGGTGTCTATCGCAAAATGATCTCTTGCGGTAACAATGCCCGACACTTTGGCGGAAAAAATCTCGTTTACAGAAAACATGTTTTTATATTTTGTTGGCATGTTGCGATGCGGCACAAAGAAATACAGCGATGAATCAGGTGTTATCGTTTCCCATTGCACCGTTTCAATAGTTTTTTCTAAACAAGCATCGTATTTATCGTTGCGTTTTCCATATAAGTCGGCATGAAATACGCCCTTCTTTTTGGTTTGCGGATTTTTGATTAATAAACTGATGGCGACGCCTTGCTGAATGTCAAAAACATTTTTGTCTATGCCACCGTCTGGCGCGGTTTCTTTTTTCTTGGAATTGCCGTGCAAGTCAAGAAAATAGAGCGCGTCAAAAGTGTTGAGTAAACTTTGCCTCATGCCGCGAAAGGTTGGGTTATCCAAAAAACTATGGTTGGTAATGATAGCAACAATGCCGCGCTCGACGTTTTCCATTTTGTGCTGGGCAAAACGGATAAACTTTACATAGTCATCTTGCAGCCAGTGTTTTCTCTCTCCAAAATGCTTACCGTCCACATACTTGTATGTTTCTATTAGTTTGGTAATCCACGCGCCTTTATTTTGGGAAATCCCCGAATATGGCGGGTTGCCGGTAATCACCAGTATGGGTAAATCTTTGACATTTTGCGCACGATTCACATCTTCTGCCAATGTCGGAATCATTGGCAAGTTAATCTGACTGCTCATTTTTTCTAAAGTATTGCTTAGAAAAATGTTGATACGCTCACTTGGCTTCAGAGGTACGCCAATATCTTCGAGATACTGTGACAATTTCAGGTGGGCAATAACATATGGTGCCATCAACAACTCAAAACCGTAAAAGTTTTTTAGAATGTGGCCGCGAGTCAGTAAATCACGGCGGGCAAGGGAAGTGCCTGCCAATACGGTGTGCATCATTTCCAGCATGAAAGTGCCCGTGCCGGCGGCAAAATCTAAGGCGGTAACTTTGTTTGTTTCTGCCAAGCCGTTGGGTAAATTAAAATCCCGCCGCAATAAATCATCCACTGCGCGAATGATGAATTGGACTACCGGCGGCGGCGTGTAATAGACACCACATCGCTCACGCTGCTTAGCATCGTAGGTGGCGAGAAATGTTTCATAAAAATAGATATAGGGGTCATCTTTATCACTAAAAGCTTTGTTAGTTTTGCGATAGGTCATAGTTTCGCCCACTGCGGCGGCATCCATGTTGTTGATGATAGCGAGAATATCATCCAATACCCATTTGAGGCTGCAATATTTGTGCTCATCCAGGTTTTGGAAGAAAGTTGCTATGTCGCGAATAAGGGCAAAATTGCCGGGGATATGGCGATTGATATTGTAGAGGTCTATCCTTGTTCCCTCGGCGGCTTTGAGTTTTGCGAGCAGCAAACTATAAACCAGAGTTTGAGCAAAGATATTGGCAAACTCCTCAAAGCGAAGTTCAGAATCCAAAGCGTTGCGAAAATCTTCCAGCAAGCTGTGCAAGCGGGATTGTGCCGGTTCATCATTGGCGAAGGCTTTAAGTGCCGAGCGTAATAGGGCGCAACGCTGTGCCAACACCTCCGCCAGCCGTTTGGCATTGCCGACTTTTTCCGCCTCTGCGGTCATAAAAATATTGAGCAATTCGGAAAAATGTTCTTTTTGTTTTGCCGTCAGTTTTTGGACGAGAGTGATGTCGTGAATTACTGCGCCATCACGCAATAACATCCAGCGATGGGCATCGGTAAGCAAAAGATTGGCGGATAGGTTGCGGTATTTTTGCATTTGCGTTTTGCCCAGTAGTTTATTCAGGTTGGTACCGGGCTTTTTGCATTCCACATAACCGATGATGCCGCCTTTGGCACTGACGCGAAAATCTGGCGCACCGATATTTTGGGTGCGGGCTGGTTCTTGCAGAATGTCAATGTTGAGTTGACTATCATTAGCCGCCGCTTTTAGCATATTGTCAATCGAGGTACGATAGGAAAATTCGGTGTCATCGCCAGTGTTGGCGATGCCATGAATTTGTTTGATGTAGTCGCTGAGCCAGTGCATATGTGCGATTATAGTAATTTAATGGATTGTCTTGTAATTAAGAGCAAATAATATTATGCTCCGGACCATAAGGAAAGCCGGTGATATTCTCCGCTCCATCTTCGCCAACCACCAAAATATCATGCTCTCGATAACCCCCCGACCCGGGTTCGCCCTCAGGAATCATAATCATCGGCTCCATGGATATCACCATATTTGGCGCCAATTCTGTCTCAACATCCTCGCGCAATTCCAATCCCGCCTCGCGTCCGTAATAATGACACAACACGCCAAAAGAATGCCCATAGCCAAAAGTGCGCCGCTCCAATAAACCATGTTCGGCGTAAATTTTGTTTAACTCCCGCGCAATGTCGCCGCAGCGCGCCCCCGGCTTGATAAGTTTTAACCCCGCCTCATGCACCTGCACATTAATCTCCCACAACCGCAAAGAAGCATCGTCAACCTGGTCAAAAAACAGCGTCCGCTCCAATGCCGTGTAATAGCCGGCAATCATGGAAAAACAATTCAGCGATAAAATATCGCCCTTGCGCACGCGCCGCGTCGTTACCGGATTGTGGGCACCATCGGTGTTGATGCCCGATTGAAACCAAGTCCACGTGTCCATCAATTCACCATGGGGAAAACGGCGGGCAATTTCGCGCACCATGGCGCGGGTGGAGGCTAAGGCGACTTCATGCTCCGGCATCTGGTCGGCGACCGCGGCGCACAAGGCTTCGCCGCCGATGTCGCACACTTGCGCACCCTGCCGAATGTGCGCGATTTCCTCCGCCGATTTCACCATGCGGCGGCGCATCACCGCTTGGCTAAGGTCCTTAAATTTGCATTGCGGAAGAGCATCGCGCATCTTTTCCATTTGCGCCAAATTGAGGTGGTCATATTCCACCCCGATCACGCCTTGGGCGGGGGCGGTTTTTTGGATGGCGCGAAAATAATTATCCCGCTGCCAATCGGTGTAGACGATATTGTCGCCCACCGTGCGCCGCCACGGTTGCCCGCCGTCAATGTTGGCGGAGATGGAAGTGACGGCTTTGTCATCAACCACCAGCGCATATGGGCGACCAAAGGAGCAATACAAAAAATCGGCGTAATAATTGATGTTGTGAATGGACGTGAAGATGGCGCAGTCCACACCTTCCGCCTGCATGACGGCGCGTAAATCGTTTTGCCGCCGTGCATATTCGGCATCGGAAAAAGTGTGCGCTGCGCGCGCGCCGTTTTCAATGTGTTTGATGTTTTCCATGTTGCTGCCCTTTGGTTGATGGATAAAAATTCAGCCCGCAGTAATGCGGCGTCAGCGATGAGTTGCCCTGGTAATCAGGTGCGGCTATTTCACTGCCTCCGCATATTGCGCCAAACATAATTTGTGCTTGGGTAAAAAACCGCATTATTATAATGCGGTTTATAAGCATTTATGCCGTTATGTCGCGCCCAATTTTGGCGGGTCAGGGTTCGGGACATCTCCATGAACCTAACTACATTCTGGCGGCGAGCTACGGGGTAGGGCAGAGAATTGAGATCTCCTTCATCTCCTCACCCTTCGCTCTTGTGGGGGTGGAAATCCCCGCCATTTTGACACGCATAAAATTATCAGATATGAAATGACCTCCGCAAAGAATGGGCGGCACAAATTTTGCGGGTTAAAAAACACATAAATTTTCTATGGCGATGTTGGATTTTTTGCCCGCATCACCCGCAAAAAATCGCATACCTCAGTTTCGTCAACCGTGGGTTTCATCGCGGGCAAAGACGACAAAATAATTTTACCGTAATGCTTCTGCGATAGTCGCGGATCACACGCCATAAAAACGCCCCAATCGGCAAAATCACGGATTAATCGCCCGGCAACCTGCTTCATTAAAATTGCCGCCGGCGGTAATTGATTTTGCATAAAAGCGTTTTCGCCCCGCTTTT
>JBPCWX010000240.1:0-7495 GCA_051009095.1 Gammaproteobacteria bacterium
GCACCGCAGTGCGCACCGATGCCGGCGTGCGCACCGGCGACACGGTCAGCACACATTATGATTCAATGGTGGCAAAAATTATCGCCCACGGCGACGGGCGCGAAGCGGCAAGGCAAAAACTTTTACGCGCTTTGGCCATGGCAAAGCTGGACGGCGTCGCCAACAACATTGCTTGTGTGCGCGACATGTTGGCTGATGATGATTTTATTCGCGGCACTCAGTGGACAACTCTGATTGAGGACAAAAGCGAAAAATTATTGTCAGCCTTGAAACAGCGGCAGGAACGGTTAGCGGCGGCGGCAGTGGCATGGCTATTTTTTGCTCCCTACGATTTTCCCGCCGCCGGTTTTCGTTTGAATCAAGCGGCGCAGATTCGCGTATTGTGGCAAGATGATGACCGCGGCGATATATGGGAATTGGCGGCAACCATGCAAGACAAAACCTGCCAGGTTAATAATCTTTTGTCGGGCGCATGTTTGACGGTGACGGAAATTAGCGGCACCACAACCAGCTTGACAGCGATTATTAACGGGGTGCGCACTGCCGCCCAATGCACCCGCACCGATGATGGCGCGCTCAAGATTTTTGCCGAAGGTTTAGTCTTAACCATGCGCATTGCCGCACTGGCGGCAAGCGCGGAAGAAGAAAGCGATGGCGTATTGCGCGCCCCGATGAGTGCGATTGTGCGCGAGGTGAAGGCAGCCCAGGGACATCGCATAAAAAAGGGCGACACCTTGTTGATTTTGGAGGCAATGAAAATGGAAATCACTATTGCCGCCCCGCGCGATGGCGTCATTGCCGCCGTACATTGTGCGCCCGGTGATACGGTGGAACAAGGCATGCCATTGGCACAGTTAGACGATGAAGATTGATTTAGTTGAGGTATCCCCGCGGGACGGTTTGCAAAATGAGCCGATTTTTTTATCGACCGAACATAAGTTAGAGTTAATTAAAAAATTAGCAGCGGCTGGTTTGCGGCGAATTGAGGCTACTGCATGTGTATCACCGCGCCAGGTCCCGCAAATGGCCGACCATGTCGAGGTTTTAGCGGGTTTGCCGCCTGAGCATCAAACAACATATAGCGCCTTGGTTGCCAATGCCCGCGGTTTGCAGACCGCCTTAGCCGCAAAAACAGTCGGCGCAATCAGCGTATTCACTGCCGCATCGGAGGAGTTTGTGCAGCATAATATCCAATGTGGCATAGACGAAAGTCTGGCGCGTTTTGCGCCGTTAATTATGCAAGCAAAAGCAGAGGGTTTGCCAACGCGCGGCTATATTTCCACGGTGGTTGTTTGTCCCTATCAGGGCGCGATAGCGCCGGCGGCGGTGGCGCGGGTAGCGGCCAAATTATCCGAGATGGGATGCGATGAGTTATCTTTGGGTGACACCATTGGTGCGGGCACACCGCGCACGATTCGCCCGATGATGCGTGCCGTCAAAGAAGCCGCGCCCAAGGCAAAATTAGCGGCGCATTTTCACGACACCTTTGGTTTTGCCTTGGCCAACATTGTTTGCGCCTTGGAAGAAGGGGCAACGGTAATAGACGCCTCAGTGGGTGGTTTGGGCGGTTGTCCATTTGCGCCCGGTGCGGGAGGCAATGTCGCAACCGAAGATGTGGTATGTTTTTTAGCCAAAGAGGGCGTGTCAACCGGCGCAGATATTGAGCAATTATGGATGATTGGCGAATGGGTCAGCGCGCTTTTATCACGCCCGTATACCGTAAAATCCGCACCGGCGCGGCGACGATAAAATAGCGTGCATCCAAAAGTGGAGACTAAGCCGGCAACACCCCAAAATCAGACTCGGCAACTTCTTATCCGTTAACCGACACTATCCGCATACCCTTTGTCATGCGGATAGTATCAGCCGTCATGGGTGGCGTTATTTAAACTTCTTAATCTCCCCGCTATTCAGCCGCGCAAAATAAGAGTTCATTTCACGCTTGGCAATCGGTGCCAGGAAATACAAGCCCAAAATGTTTGGCACACAAATCAAAAACACCAACGCATCGGAAATATCCAACAAGGGCCCTAATTGCACCATACAGCCCAAAGCCACAAACAGGCAAAAGATGATTTTATATATTCTTTGCACATTTTCATTTTCGCCAAACAGATAGGTCCATCCTTTCAATCCATAATACGACCATGAAATCATTGTGGAAAATGCAAACAGCACTGCGGCAAATGCCAGCGGTATCGGAAACCACGAAAATTGCCGCTCAAATGCCACCGAAGTCATGGCCACACCGGTGGCGTCGCCAGCAAAATCGGGTGCCATAACTTGTGTTGTGCCGATGACCAAGGCGGTAATTGTGCAAATCACAATCGTATCAATAAACGGCTCCAACAGCGATACAATGCCTTCGGTTACCGGTTCATTCGTCCGCACCGCCGAGTGCGCGATGGAAGCCGAGCCAATGCCCGCCTCATTAGAAAACACCGCCCGCTGAAAGCCGATAATCATTGCCCCCAACGCGCCGCCGGCAATCCCTTCGCCGGTAAACGCGCCATAAAAAATATTAGCGATGGCCTGAGGTATTGCAGACGCATTTAGAATAATGACAATAAGGGCAAAAATGCAGTAAAAAATTGCCATGAAAGGTACGATTTTTTCGGTCACTTTGGCGATGGATTTAATGCCGCCGACAATCACCACAAAAACCACCAACGCCAAAACAATGCCGACAAGCCACCCCAAACCGTCCAAAGCGCCGCCGCTGACATGATTTAGCTGCACATATGCCTGATTGGACTGAAACATGTTGCCAATACCCAAGGCTCCCACAAAGATGCCCACCGCATAAAACACGCCCATAAATTTGCCAAAGCCTTCCATGCCGCGCTCGGCAAAACCCTTGCGCAGATAATACATCGGCCCACCCGACACCGAACCGTCGGGATTTTCATTGCGATATTTGACGCCCAAGGTACATTCAACAAATTTGGTGGACATGCCCAAAAAGCCGGCCACAATCAGCCAAAAAGTCGCCCCTGGTCCTCCCACGGTAACCGCCACAGCGACACCGCCAATGTTGCCGATACCCACCGTCCCCGACACGGCGGTCGCCAAAGCCTGAAAATGCGACACTTCGCCTTGGCTGTTGGGGTCGGAATAATCGCCGCGCGTCAGTTGGATGGCGTGTTTGAAGCCACGAAAATTAACAAAGCCGGTGTAAAAAGTAAAAAACACCGCACCCACCACCAGCCACAGCACCACTATCGGCAAGTCGGCGCCGACAACGGGAATCTTAAAAAAGACAAACTGGACAATCGCCTCGGCAATCGGCGCCGTGGCGCTATTGATAGTCTCATCAATGCCCGCCGCCAGAACTGGTGCAGCCACAAGCGTGGACACCAATAACAACAATCGTTTAATAAACACAGTTATTCCTCCTGTTGATGGTTTAGAAAAAATGGTGGTGTGTCTTATGCCTAGGGAGCCACCGTCACCGGCACCGGCGAAGCCTGCACCAGATTGGCGGCAACACTGCCAAACAGCATCTCTTTAATTCCCGAGGTCCCGCGCCGCCCGATAAAAATCTGCGACACTCCGCGTTCTTTGGCGACATAAATAATCATTTCGGCGGGGCTGCCGTGGCGCACCACACCATCCGCACTGAGGCCGCTTTTTTTGATATTCTCAATCAAAGGATCGAGCACCCGCTCTTTGGCGGTATTAATTTCATCCGTATACCACTTTTTGCGCTCCTCATTTTCTTCAGGAGTGTTAAAAGTGTAAGGCGACCATTCAATCACATACACCACCAAAAGATTGGCTCCGGTGTTTTGCGCCTGTTTGCACGCCAAAGCCACCGCGTTTTCACTCATTGCGCCGCCGTCAATTCCTACCAACAAAGTTTCACCCATTATTCACTCCTTATTCAGTTTTTTCACATCCGGGACGTCGCACTTTATCCAAAATGCGTGTCCCCTCATTTACTTTATAACACAAAACACTCAATTATATCCAAATTAATGCGAAATTTCCGCAAATTTTTTCGAGTGTGGAATTTTCGTTATGGCGAAAAGCCACCTATTCAGCGTCTTTGATAATAAACATCTAAACTATTTTCAACGCTGCCGCTGCCTTTTGCCCTGCCAGTTCAGGATTTTTCCGCGGCGCAAAAAATTCTCCCGCGCGAAAACCTCCATCATCCCCAGCATAAAACGCCCGCAAACAAACTTCCTCCGCCAGCACTTCGGCAAAAGCCCCCAGCGGCGTATGACAATCACCGCCAATCGCCGCCGCAAAAGCGCGCTCCGCCCGCGCCCGGCATAAATCCCGCTCATTGTTAATTAACAATAGCCAGCGGCATATATCCGCCCGCGCCGCTAAGCATTCCATCGCCAAAATCCCCTGCCCGGGCGCCGGAATAAATAATTGCGCCGGTAAATATGCGCTGATTAACCCCGTCATGTCCAAGCGGTGCAAGCCCGCAGCCGCCAGCAATAAAACATCACAGGCGCCGGATAATAATTTATTATGCCGCGTTTGTATATTGCCGCGCATAAAAACCGCCGACAAATGAGGCGCGTATTCCGCCAGCAATGCAGCACGGCGCGGACTGCATGTGCCAACCCGCAAGCCCGCCGGCAATGCCGATAGATCTGCCGCCGGCAATGATGACGGCGGCAAAATCATTGCATCGCGCGGGTCTTCGGCAAAACCCACAGCCAAGTTAAAAGTCGGCGCCTCTACTGCCGCCATGTCTTTGAGCGAATGCACGGCAAGATCCGCCTCATCCGCCAGCAAAGCGCGGCGCAAGCGATTGACAAATAATTCTTTGCCGCCGACTTCTGCCAGTGGGCGGTCGTCTATTTCATCGCCGTCCGTGGAAAAAGTCCTGATTTCTGTGAGCGCTCCCACCTTGGCCAAGGCTTCAGCAATAATTGCCGCCTGCCGCTGCGCCAGCGGACTTTTGCGCGTCGCCAAACGAAGCGGCGGCGGCATTTAGCGCAACACCAGCATCGCCGACCAAATTCCCGCTGCCACCAGCGCCAGCAATGCCGCCAACGCCAAGGCACGCCAAAAACGGTGGCTTTTTTGCAAATCACGAAGCGCGCTGTCATCTGTCGGCTGATGTGCTTGCCGCAAAAGCAAACGTGCCGCCGAGGGCAGTTCGTCAACAATCGCCAGCCAGTCCGGGGTTTGCCGCTTTATCGTCCGCAAAACACGGCGAAAATTATATTGCCGCCCCGCCCATTGTTCCAAAAAAGGCTTTGCCGTGTCCCATAAATTAATATTCGGGTCCAACTCCCGCCCAATACCTTCCACATTAAGAAGCGTTTTTTGTAATAACAATAATTGCGGCTGCACCCGTAATTGAAAGCGGCGGGCAACCTGAAACATTTGCAGCAAAAAGCGACCGAAAGAAATATCTTTTAGCGGCTTGGCAAAAATCGGTTCGCAAACGGCGCGAATATCACTTTCAAAAATTTCCACCGGCGTATCGGGCGGGGTCCACCCAGCGTCAACATGCATGCGGGCGACCGCATGATAATCGCGGTTAAAAAAAGCAATAAAATTGCGTGCTAAATATTCCTTGTCAAAATCGGTCAGACTGCCGACAATGCCGTAGTCCAGCAGCACAAAACGCCCCGCCGCATCAACATGCACATTGCCCGGGTGCATGTCGGCATGAAAAAAATTATCATGAAAAACCTGCGAAAAAAATAATTCAATGCCGTTGTGGGCAAGCGCCGACAAATCCACCCCCGCCGCCCGCAATGCCGCTTGGTCAGAAATTGGGCGGGATTTGATATATTGCATCACCATCACATTATCGCGACACAGCGGCCAATGCACCCACGGCACCACCACCAGCGGTGATGATGACAAATTGCGCCCTATTTGCGCGCAGTTCGAGGCCTCGCGCAACAGCCGCGTCTCATTATCCAAATGACGCGCAAATTCTTCCACCACCGCCCGCGGTCGCAATAAATCACCATCCCTCAGCAAACGCTGCGCCCACGCCGCAAAACCGCGCATCAGCTGCAAATCCCGCCGAATGCGCTGATGCACCTTGGGGCGCAAAATTTTGACCGCCACTTCTTCGCCGCTGTGCAATCGGGCGCGGTGCACTTGCGCCACTGACGCACTGCCCACCGGGGTGTCGTCAAATTCCATACATATATCGGCAATCGGCTGACGCCACGCTTTTTCCACTGCCGCCCGCATAACCGCTGCCGATTCGGGCGGCACGCGATCTTGAAGTTTGGAAAGTTCGGTAATGTATTCAGTGGGAAACAAATCGGGGCGGGTTGAAAGCAGCTGCCCAAATTTTACAAAAATCGGCCCCAAGTGTTCCAAAGCCAAACGCAAACGCTGCGCCGGCGGCGTCTGAGAATGCCGCCGCAAAATCTTTCGCCACCCGCGCGGCCACGCCCCGGGCAAAGATGCCAAGACAATATCATCAATGCGAAATCGCCAAACAACGGCGATAATAGTTAGCATCCGCCGCATCAAAAACTGCCCTTTGACCACCGGCAGCGGCAGCCGATGCCACACGGCAAAGGCAATAATTGCGCACTCGCCGCAATCATAAAGTCGGTGCCGCTTACCCGCCCCAATATTTTTTTATGCTTAGTCATAGTTAGAGACAATGCTGCTTTGGAATTTCCGCCCGCCATTTCTTATAGTGCCTCAGTCATGGCGGCGGTAATCCCTCAGTGTTTTTGCCATAGCATTATAATTGATAATTGCGCCTTGCTTTGGCGACATGGCAAACTTTTATCACCACCAAACCTACGGCTTGGTCATGGCTGCGGCAAAAAATGCGCGCTAACTTGCTTTATAAAATTGCTATACTGTCGCTCATCAGCGCCCTACCCTTGTTAAAAAAACCATATCACCACAACATCTGCACCTCATCAAACCTAACGGCAGCAAACAACATGAATCAAAAACTCGGCATTTTGCTTGTTTTGATCGCGGCTCTGGCATGGAGCACCGCCGGGCTATTTACGCGCGTGGTGACTACGGATATTCCAACCACATTATTTTGGCGTTCTTTGCTTGGCGGGTTTTGTGTATTGGCAGTGTACTTGTTCATGCCGCAATCACAACGCGAAACCGCATCCAGTCAATCGGCGCAAAACCGCAAAAACCCGCTTGGTGAAATGTTTTGCTTCTCGCGCGGCGAGATAGTCATCGGCGGGCTTTCCACGTGCGGAATGATTTGTTTTATTTCATCATTTTTTTACACCACCATCGCCAACGTTTCTTTTGTTTACGGCACCATGCCTTTGATAACTTTCATTTTGGCGCTGCTTGTGCTGAAAGAAAAAGCCAGCGTTGGTTCTTTTACGTCATGCGTGCTTTGCATTGTCGGCGTGGCGGTGATGTGGGGCGGCGTGCAAAAATTTGACGACCAGTTTGGCATTCTGCTGGCTTTCGGCATGACCTTTTTTATGGCGTCACTCACCATCGCCGCGAGATTTTTCCCCAAAGCAAATGCGGTCAAAGCGACCTATCTGTCCGGTTTCCTTGGCGC
>JBPCWX010000241.1:0-3956 GCA_051009095.1 Gammaproteobacteria bacterium
TGCCGGCACCGTATAGCGTTTGCGCCGTGGCGCGGCGCGCCAGGTCGGGCGTCATGCCCATATTTTCGGCGGCTTCCTGCATCGCTTCCATTAAATAATACGCATATGCCGGCCCGCCGCCGGACACAGCAGCGGCGACATCTAACATGGCTTCTTTATCAGCCCAAACGACATCGCCGGCCGCCGCAAAAAGTGCGGTGATTTTTTGCTGGTCTTCATGGCTCACGGTGGGAGCAGCGTGGCAAACCGTCAGGCCTAAAGCAACTGCCGCCGGGGTGTTGGGCATGGCGCGGGCAATGACCGATGGCGGTGTGGCAAACCATTGCGCCATGCGGGCCAGGCGTAAACCAGCGGCAATGCTGACGATGATTTTGCCGCGCGCTTGTTTGCAAACCGGGCGCATGTCGGCGGGCTTGACGGCCAAGACCAGCACGTCTGCATCGGGTAAGTCGGCTTGCGCGGGCATGGCGATAACGCCAAAGCGCGCTTGTAAATTATCGCGCTTGCCGGCATTGCGGTCGGCGACAACAATGCGGGCGGACGGATATTTTTGGGTCAATCCCGCAATGAGGGCGGTGGTCATGTTGCCGCCGCCGACAAAAGCAATAAGGTCATTCATATCTTTTCCCTCCTAAACATGGGCGATATGGCGGTCGCCACAAGCAGTACCGCTAAGGCGATTCGTTGAGGGGCAGGCTGTAGACGCTTTGTGATTTGTAAAAATCGCGATGGTCAGAATTTTACGCCGGCTTAAAATAGCGCAATAAATACAGCCCATCAGGACGCAGGGCCGGTGCGATGGTGTTACGATATAAAACGGGTGTGCTTTCATGCGTGATAAAGCGATAAGCCCCCGATTCTTCCATGAGGTCTTGCGCTTCTTGGTACATTGCGGCACGCTTGGCCTGGTCAGATTCTTTGGCTGCTGCTTGGTGCAATCGGTCAAACTCTGCGGAGCGAAAACGCTCCCAGTTCCAAATGCCGACTTGCTCTTGGGTGAACCATGAAGTGGCATAATAGGGGTCGGGAGCCATGGAAAAGCGATTCATCACCAGCTGCAAATTTTTCCAACTGTCCCCCGATTTTTCATCACCCAAAGACCAAAAGGCCCCGGCTTCATTAACATTAATTTGCAAATCAATGCCAATAGCGGCTAAATTCGCCTGAATGATTTGTGCCGCCGTGGTAAAAACGGTTTTGTTGATAATATCCAGTGTCAGTTTGACATTGCTTTCGCCGGAGGCGGCGAGTAATGCGGCGGCTTTGGACAAATTGGCCTCTGGCGGCACCATGCTTTTGGGGCGGTTGCCGCTCAAACCTGGCGCGATGATGCCAGTGGACGGCTGCGCCGCGCCAAAATAAGCGGCTTCCATAATGCTTGGCACATCGATGGCGTATTGGATAGCCTGACGCAATTTTTTGTTTTGCAGTGCGGGATTATCCAAATTCATCCCCACCCAAACATAAAAAAGCGAGGGATATTCCGCCAGTGTGGCATTGGCGGGCGGATTGTCGCGGTAGCGCGCCACCGAGCCGATGGACACGCGGGTGGTGTCCAATTCACCAGCCTCAAAAGCGATTTCTGCAGTTTTTTCGTCATCAATCGGATATATTTCGATGCGCTCAAAACCGGGTTTGGGGCCGCGCCAATCGGGGTTGCGCCGCAACGTGATTTTTTCTTTGGGCTTCCAAGATTCGAGCAAGTAGGGGCCCGATTCGGCGACCGGATTGACGCCGATGCGCCCGCCGGCCTGCTGTACGGCTTTGCGGCTGACAATGTTGCCGGTGATGTAGGGGAGTGCGATGGACCATATCGGGGCAAAAGGCTCTTTGAGGACAATAACGCCGGTGCGCTCGCCGGTGACTTCGACATGGCTCAGCGTTCCCATGTCGGGTTTGTTGGATGATTCCACCGCGGGATCAATGATCCGCTCGAAAGAAAATTTGACATCTTCGGCAGTCATCGGTCCGAAGCCGTTGGTGAATCCGATGTCGTCGCGCAGGGCAAATTTGATGTGCAAGGGGTCGCTTTGTTCAATCATGGTCGCGGCGTCCAGCTGCCAGCCCCATTCCAAACCGGGTTTGTATTGCACCAGTTTGTTGTAAATAGAAGCTTGAACATCCTCATCTAAAATTCCGGAACTGTACGCCGGATCAAGCGTTTTCATGTCAGCATAAGTGCGGACGCGCAAGGTGTCGGCGGCGGCATATGCGCGGGGATAAAATCCTAACGCACCGGCGGCGGCAGTGGCGGCAGTACTTTGCAAAAAACGACGACGGCTGAGCATCAATGTGTTCCATTTAATTTTCATTGGGATTTCCTTTCTTGTGGTCAATTCTTTCTGATTATAACAAGATAGCGAAAAAACGGTGCTTATTTGGTAAATAACGGTCCTGAGTGTATTAGAAACGCAACAGGCGAAAGGGGGATAAATCATGGTGCGGTTGTTTCCCCTGGGCAAGCATCGCCGCCAAATTGCCAGCCGCGGGGCCCATGCCAAAGCCATTGCCGCAAAATCCAGCGGCGACCACCAGCCCACGCGGTGCGGCGGGCGAGGCCAATACTGGCAGGGCATCGGGAGTGTAGTCAATAAATCCGGCCCAGGTTTTAATGAATTTAATTTCCCCACTTTGGGGGTATTCTTGGCGGAAATTTCTCGCCGCTGTTGCCAGCATTTTAGGATCTGGCGGCGGCGACAGCTCGCGCGCGGCGGCGCGCGGATGCGTATCATTGTTAAAAATACCGCGCCACATTCTTTTACCCGCGGCAAAGCGCAACAAATGGCGGTTGCGAAGCCCTAAGCGAATAAAATGCAAACCGTGGCGAAATGAATCTGGCGTGATGTCGTGTATGCCATCTTCTGACGCCGCCAAAGTGATAGAGCCGTCAGGACGAAAGCGATGGGCGGATTTGCCCCACACCACCATTTGTCGTCCGGCAAAACCCGGCGGTGCGGCGTGGCCAACATCGGCGCGAATGCACAATGACGGATAGCCAAGCCCCAACGGGCGCAACAGTTGCGCAGTCCATGCGCCGGCGGCGCAGACAATGATTTTAGCGCGCCACTCGCCGTGTTCGCTGTGGACGCCGCTCATCTCCCCCGCGGTTGTCTCCAAGCGAAGCACGGCGCAATTTGTTAGCACCCGGGCACCTTTTTTTTGGGCGGCATGGGCAAAAGCCGCCGCCACTTGGGCGGGTTCGGCACAACCGTCGGATGGCGTAAACATGCCGCCCAAACAATCTCGGCCGGCGTGATAATGCGGCAATAGCCTGCTGATTTCTCGCGCCCCGAGCAATTGGGTGTCCAAGCCGAATTGTTTCGCCGTGGGGATAAAATTTTCCATCATCGCCATGGTCTCTCGCTTATAGGCGATACGCAAATGCCCATTTTGCCGCCAACTCAGATCGGCTTGCAGTTCCTCTTCTAAAGTGCGCCACAAGTCAATGCTTTTTAACATCAAAGGGATTTCGGCGGGATGCCGCCCGTGCTTGCACACTGAGCCCCAATTACGGCTGGATTGCTCGCCGCCAATGCGCCCTTTTTCCAACAACGCCACCTGCATCCCCGACTGCGCTAAATAATACGCCGTCGCCGCTCCCACAATGCCGCCGCCGATGACCAAAGCATCAACCTTTGCCGTGTTTGCATCTTTTGCCATATGTCCCTATTATAATAGAGTTTCTGGGGATTGATTTCTTTCATTTTTCCAAAACTAACGCGCCGTTTTCTTGGGTATGCAATACTCAAGCGGTGGTTATGTTGCCGCCGCCGACTGGAGAGTTTTGACCAGCACCCCTTGATTTACCTTTTCTGTGCTAATCTGCATTGAGCCGCACATTGACGAGTCATTCGTGATTAAATAATATATAATGGGCAAACGCTTATTTATTAATGCAGATAAAGGAGTCATTATGTCAACACGCACTTATTTTATTGCCGTTGTTTTTGCGGCGA
>JBPCWX010000242.1:0-3636 GCA_051009095.1 Gammaproteobacteria bacterium
CACTTTTTAAGGCGGGGTGGTCGCGTAATATCCGTTCTAGATTGAAACCAGCAACTGGCTTATCAGATGATACATTAGCCTCTGGCATATCTTCGGCCATATCTTCTGGCATAGAGTCTGGCATATCTTCTGCCATATTATCTATATCGTCCATATCGTCTGGCATATCATCATCTGTCATATCGCCAGTGAACATATCTTCGGTGAACATATCCTCGGAGAACATATCTTCGGGGAACATATCGCCGCTGAACATATCTTCCGCTAATGCTGGTTGCACCAATAGCGTAGCAAATGGCGCAACGGGCGCAAATGACAATAAGACAAGCAGAACCGAGATTAACCCCAGCCTCAATTTGAGACGCGACATAGACATTAAAACTCCTTAACGCACCACACGAAACCAATATGCTCAACATAATGGGCGGGGTACTTATTTGTTTAACCTTTAATATGCCTTAGCTGGTATCGGCAAACTGGCGCAAACTAGCAGATGCGCCTTGTGCTTACCAGCAAAAACTAGCCAATAAAATTGGCTAAAAAAGGCCGCTTCCAAATGCACTAAACTTTTAACCAAGAAGCGGCCCTTCATTACCTTTACCTTTGGCCGTAAGTTTTACCTCAAGAGCATATTAACCTAAAGGCAGGCGGGTGCTACATCATGCCACCCATACCGCCCATGCCACCCATACCGCCCATATCTGGCATAGCAGGTGCAGCAGCACCTTGCGGTTCGGGCTTATCAGCCACCATCGCTTCGGTGGTAATCAGCAAACCTGCAACAGAGGAAGCATCACGCAATGCCGTGATAACCACTTTCGTTGGGTCAACAATACCAGCAGCAATTAAGTCACAATAGACTTCATTTTGTGCATCAAAACCCAGCTTGCCCTTGCTGTCGCGGATTTTACCAACCACGATTGAGCCTTCAAGCCCAGCATTTTCGGCAATCTGGCGCACGGGGGTTTCCAATGCGCGTGAAACGATATTGATACCCGCTTGAATATCGGCATTATCACTGCTCAATTTGTCAATGGCAGTTTGGGCAAGCAATAAAGCTGTGCCACCGCCTGATACAATGCCGCTTTCAACGGCAGCACGGGTTGAATTGAGTGCATCATCAACGCGGTCTTTGCGCTCTTTCACTTCCACTTCGGTTGCACCGCCAACTTTTAGCACAGCCACGCCACCCGCCAATTTAGCCAGACGTTCCTGCAATTTTTCGCGGTCATAATCAGAGCTCGTATCTTCAATTTGCCTACGGATTTGCGAAATACGCGCCTCAATGTCGCGTTTTTTGCCTACCCCATCAACAATCGTAGCCTCATCTTTGGTAATGTGAATACGTTTGGCAGTGCCCAACATATCAATCGTCACATTTTCTAGCTTAATGCCCAAATCTTCCGACACCACTTGGCCACCCGTCAAAATAGCAATATCTTCCAACATAGCCTTGCGACGATCGCCAAAACCCGGTGCTTTGACAGCAGCAACTTTTAAGCCACCACGCAATTTATTGACAACCAAAGTCGCCAATGCTTCGCCCTCAATATCTTCAGCGATAATCAGCAAAGGCCGCGATGATTGCACCACCGCCTCAAGCAATGGCACCATAGATTGCAAATTAGACAATTTAGCCTCGTGCAACAAAATAAGCGGGTCGTCCAGCTCGGTTGTCATTTTGTCGGCATTGGTAATAAAATAGGGCGACAAATAGCCCCTATCAAATTGCATGCCTTCCACAACATTAAGCTCACTCTCCAGCCCTTTGGCCTCTTCTACCGTGATAACGCCCTCATTGCCGACTTTGGCCATCGCCTCGGCAATCATATTGCCAATCTCAACCTCGCCATTGGCAGAAATTGTGCCAACTTGGGCAATTTCTTCATTGGACTTTACTTTTTTGGAACGTTTTTCAAGGTCGGCCAATGCAACTTTGACTGCTTGGTCAATGCCGCGTTTCAAATCCATCGGATTCATACCAGCAGCAACGGCTTTGTGGCCTTCGCGCACAATGGATTGTGTCAACACTGTTGCTGTCGTTGTGCCATCACCCGCCTCATCATTGGTGCGCGATGCAACTTCTCGCACCATTTGCGCGCCCATATTTTCAAACTTGTCCTCCAACTCAATTTCTTTAGCCACCGAAACACCATCTTTTGTGGTGCGCGGTGCGCCGAAAGACTTGTCTAGCACAACATTGCGGCCTTTAGGCCCAAGTGTAACTTTTACAGCATCAGCCAAAATATCAACGCCTCTGAGCATTTTGTCGCGGGCTTCGGAACTGAAAATAACTTGTTTTACCATTTTTATTTCTCCTAATTAAAAAGGCATAATGTAGCTGATTAGCCAATTATGCCCAAAATATCACTTTCTTTCATGATAAGTAATTCTTCGCCATTAATTGTTACCTCATTGCCCGACCATTTGCCGAACAAAATTTTGTCTTTCGGCTTAACATCAAGCGGGGTAAGTTTTCCATCTTCTCCGCGTGTGCCACTCCCAACAGCAACAATCTGGCCTTGTGAAGGCTTTTCTTGAGCAGTGTCAGGAATGATAATACCCCCAGCGGTTTTGTTATCTTCTTCAACGCGACGCACCAACACACGGTCATGCAAAGGACGGAACTTCATAGTCAATCTCCTATATCACACAGCTCGGCCAATCCGAGCGTTTCTTTATTATCCGACATTTTCGTAACGAAAATAACGAACCTGCTTGAGGGAGATAGTTATGACAAGCAAGAGTGTCAAGGCCTCAAACATAATTTTTGAAAATCATTTTTGAAAAAAATGTCGGTAGCTCGTGCAATTTGCAACGAAACTACCGACTCCAATAGCACATTCCAGGCGGAACGGAGCAAAAAAGGCAGGTGGGTTTTCCCATCTACTCCGAAGGAACGAGTATCGGCGCACCCCTGAAGATGCACACACATTCCATGTTTTGCACATTTTTTTTGCAACAGGGTCGTTTTCAATAAATTTAATTGAGATAAAAAACCTACCTCAATTACATTTTTTTATTTTAGATATTTATCCATCAAACATTTTATTAAGAAATTGTTTGCCCGCCATCAATCACCATTTGCTGGCCAGTCATAAAAGCCCCGGCTTGGGCGGCCAAAAACACCGCCGCACCAGCAATCTCATCAGGCATACCAATGCGCTTGAGGGGGGTGGAGGCGGTTGATTGCTCAAGAATATCGGGATTATCCCACAAAGCCTGTGCAAAATAGGTTTTAATGAGGCCCGGCGCAATGGCATTGGCACGCACATTATCTGCGCCATGTTCAACGGCAATGTTGCGCGCCAGTTGAAAATCAGCCGCTTTAGAAATGCTATAGGCCCCCAACATGGCTGAACCTTTCAACCCGCCAATGGAGGAAATAATGATAATCGCGCCATCTTTGCGCGCCACCATTTCTGGAATAACCATATTGCACAGCCAGTGATTAGACCGCACATTACTGCCCATAACTTTATCAAAAGCCTCATCGGGGCAATCGGCGGCAGGCCCAAAATAGGGGTTAACCGCCGCATTACATACCAAAATATCAATCTGGCCAAAATGCTCGCGGGTTTTATCAACCAGATTTTGCAGTTGCGCCTTATCACCAATGTTGCACGGCACAGTCAA
>JBPCWX010000243.1:0-11326 GCA_051009095.1 Gammaproteobacteria bacterium
TCGCCGTGTGAAAGGATAACGATATGGACATTTTGACAAAAGGACAGCAAAAGGGTTTGATTGAAATTGACGAAGCGAATAACTCCGTTTATTATATCGCCCCCCAAATACGGCGCAAATGGAGCAATCCGGAGGAACAAGTCCAAGCCGCCGCCTATTGCATGCTGGTGCTGCAATATGGCTATCCCAAAGAGCAAATCTCTTTATATGAGAGTGTTAGGATAGGCTCGTCCAATCGGCAAGCCGACATTATCGTTTATGGCGGCAAACAGCAGCCGCTGGCAGTGGTGGAATGCAAATCGGAAGTGTCGGACAGTGAATTTGGCAATGCGGTGGAACAAGCGTTTAGCTACGCCGTTGCCATTGGTGCGCGCTATGTGTGGGCGACCTCGGGGATTAAAGATGAATATTATGCCGTGTCCGCACGGTCGCGCGCCCGGGTGGACGTTAGCGACATTCCCCGCTACGGTCAGGTGGGTTTGGCAAAATATAAATATGTTTATGATGCCGATAATGCCCCCGACAAGCAAAAGTTTAATAACTTAAAAAAAGTGGAGCAGCACGAACTCACGCAAAAATTTAAACGGGCGCATGATGCACTGTGGGGCGGCGGGAAATTGGACTCCAACGTTGCCTTTGATGAATTGAACAAATTGATTTTTTGTAAATTGCGGGATGAAAATAAAGCGCGTCAACCGGGCGAACCGTACGATTTTCAGGTAATCGCCGAGGACGGCGAAGATGAAACTTCGGAGCGGGCGGCGCAAGCGCTGAGTGAGCGGGTGCGGGCCTTGTATGAAGAAGGACGGCGGCAAGATGCTGAAGTGCTTCAGGAAGACATTCGCTTGGAACCGCGCAGCATTTTGTCGGTGGTGCGATATTTGCAAGACACTCATTTGGGCGATACCGATTTGGATTGCAAGGGACGTGCCTTTGAGACTTTTATGGGGAGCCTTTTTCGCGGGAATTTTGGGCAGTTTTTTACCCCGCGCACCATGGTGCAATTTATTGTGGACGCATTGCCCATCGACAATCACAGCAAAGTGTTGGATACTTCCTGCGGTAGCGGCGGCTTTTTATTGTACACCTTGGACAAAGTGCGGCGGCAGGCACAATCTCAATATCCAAATGAAAAAGACGGTCTGGCACACTATCGCCATTGGCACACGTTTGCCCAAAAGAATTTATTTGGCATCGAGGTCAATGAGCAAATTACCCGCGTCGCCAAAATGAACATGGTATTACATGGCGATGGTCACACCAATGTTGTGCAAGAGGATGGTTTATTATCGCCCCAAAAGTTGAGCGGTTGTGTCAAAAACAAAGGATTTGCAAAAGAAAACTTTGATTTCATCATCACTAATCCGCCTTTTGGCGCCGCCATTGGACAAGCGGATAAGGAGTATTTTGCACATTATCAGCTCAGCCATAAAGAAGCGAATTGGCTGGAGCCCACAAGCCAACGGATGCAAAGACCAACGCAAAACACCGAGGTTTTGTTTATTGAGCAATGCTACAATTATTTGCGCGAAGGCGGTTATTTGGCGATTGTTCTGCCCGATGGCATACTCACCAACAGCACCCTGCAATATGTGCGCGATAACATGCTCGAATGGTTTCGTTTAATTGCCGTGGTGTCCATGCCGCAAACCGCATTTATGCCCACCGGTGCGGGGGTTAAAAGTTCCATTGTGTTTTTGCGCAAATATTCGGCGGCAGAGAGCGAAAAAATCCGTGCCGCTAAAATGGGGGTGCAAAATAAAATTTTGCGCGATGAAGATTATCAGGATTGCTTGCTGCAATGGGAGCGGGATAAAAAGGATACACTCAGCAATTTGCGCGGTTTTGCCGCCCGCGTAGACTTTGACCAGCTCACCGCCGCGGCACAAAAAACGCGACTTCGCGGCATTAAAAAAACCGATGAATATAAAGCATGGAGCAAAGAAATTAACGCGGCGATGCGGCAAAAAATTGAGGCAAAAAAAGCTGCCATGACCGCGCAATATGAGACCGCGGAAAAAAGCGCGCTGTCCGATTATCCGATTTTCATGGCGCTTGCCGAAGACATCGGCTATGATGCAACGGGACGTCCGACCGGTAAAAATGAATTGCCTTTTATCGGTGAAAAATTGGCGGAGTTTATTAAAGGCATTGAGAATGGGCAGCAAAATTTTTTAGCCTAGGCCTCGCTGATGACAAAATTTTTGTTATTCATCGGGGCGAATTAAAAAACAGGATAGACCCGGTTATGCTTTTGTATCAAAGGCAGTCCCAAAAATTTGCTTATGCTACCCGCCAAATTTCGCGTTTGCTCAAAGAGCCGCCTCAATATGGATTAAATGCGATAGGCATTGACAGGCTTTCTGACAGTGAGCCGAGATATATTCGCATTACGGACATTGATGAATTTGGTCGGCTTAAAAGCACGATTGGCAAAACCGCTGATGATGACCGCCGGCATTTATATATGCTTGGCCATGATGATATTTTGCTTGCTCGCAGCGGGACGGTCGGCAAATGCTACATTCACAAGGCGCACAGTTTGCCGTATCCGTGTTTTTATGCGGGTTATATGATTAAGTTTGTTGTGGACAAAGAAAAAATCAATCCTGATTATTTCTTTTACTACACGCAACTCAAGCCGTTTGCTGATTGGGTTTCTGCCGTCCAAAGAGTGGCGGCACAACCCAATATCAATGCGCAAGAATATAAGTCTTTGGAGATTCCGGTGCCCCCGTTTGCCAACCAAAGTAAAATCATTGAAGCAATGGGCAATGCGTATAAAAATATGGCGGGCAAGGAAAAAGAGGCTGGAGCCATGGTGGGCGGTATAAATGATTATTTGTCAAAAGAATTGGAGATTATTATGGGCAAAAAAGAGGGTACATTAAAAAACAGGGTTTTTATCCGTTATCGCCGGGATATTAATAGCCGGCGTTATGACCCGTTTTTTTATGCGGACGAGTTTGTGTCGCTGCACCGGGCGCTTGGGCAATGCCGCTATGAGACGGTGCGCTTGGGCGATTGTTTAAGTTTTATAGAATCGGGAGCGCGCCCGGTTGGTGGAGTGGCAAACATTGAATCGGGCGTGCTGAGTTTGGGCGGCGAACATGTGTCAGATGAGGCGGGGATTGAAACCCGCCACCATCCAAAATTTGTGCCGTGGGAATTTCATCAGCAAAATCTAAGAACCGAGACCCGTAAAAATGACATTGTTTTGGTGAAAGACGGCGCGACCACCGGCAAAACCGGCATGATCTTAAAAGATGAACATGTCGGTCAAAACATCAATGAGCATGTTTTTATTTTGCGCCCCAGCAGCAAATGCGTTGCCGGCTATCTGCTCAATTTTTTATGCTCATCATTTGGGCAAAAATTATTAGAACGGGAAATAACCGGCGGCACCGTCATGGGCGTGTCCAAGTCGTCGCTGCTGCGTATTCCCATTCCTTTGCCGCCGCCTGAAAAGCAAGAAGAGATTGCACACCATATCAACCAAATGCGGCAGCATGCCGAGAAATTAAAAGAGCAAGCCCGCGGTGAATTGGAAGATGCCAAGCGGTATGTGGAAAAAATAATTTTGGGAGATGGTGAATAAAATTTGGCATCAGCAAAACGGTTGAGGATGACGAAATATACGGTATTTGCACAAAAAACTTGCATTACATAAAAAAAAGAGTATAATTCGCACGTTGCGCTTCTTGCCGCTTGTTGGCGGCCTTTTTTTTGCATGACCGAAAGGAGCATTATAAAGATGCGGCATTATGAAATTGTCGCCGTTGTTCATCCCGACCAACAATCGCGGATAGGGACGATGGTGGAGATATATAAAAAAATCGTCTCTGATGATGGCGGGGTCGTCCACCGTTGCGAAGACTGGGGGCGGCGCATGCTTTCTTACCCCATCCAAAACCAGCATCACGCCCAATATATTCTGATGAATATTGAATGCGAAAATAATACGCTGGAAAAATTGCGCGAGACTTTTCGCTTTAGCGATTCCGTTATGCGTTCGCTGGTGGTGCGCTGTGAGCGTGCCATCACCGCAGAATCCCCCATTTTTAAAGCCACCCAAGCTTCCGCCAAGAAAGCCGAGGCGGATGAGGCAAAGGCAAAGGCCGCCCATTCTTCCGCTGCTCCAGCAGAAGCCAAGGCTCCGCCTGAGGACCAAGAGAAGGACAAAGAGAAAGACAAGGAGAACAAAGAATGAACGCATTTTTCCGCCGCCGCAAAAAAAGCCCGCAAAGCAATAATACGCGGCGCAACATGTTTCGCAATCCCCCGCCGTGTCCGCTTTTGTCGGCCGGGATAACCGAAATAGACTACAAAGATGTGGAATTATTGTCGCGTTATGTGACCGAAGAATACGCCATTCAGCCGGCGGCTCTTTCTAATGTGTCCGCCAAAATGCAGCGCCAACTCAAAAACGCCATCAAACGGGCGCGCTTTTTGGCATTGCTGCCCTATTCGCGCGGACATGCTTTGGGGCGCAACCAATGAAAATCATCTTATTGGAAAAAGTCGCCGGGCTCGGTGAGTTAGGCGACATCAACAATGTTCGGGCTGGCTATGCGCGCAACTTTTTGTTTCCCCAAGGCAAAGCCGAACGCGCCGATAAACATTCCATCGCCGCTTTTGAATCTCGCCGTGCCGACTTGGAAAAGCGTCAACTCGCCCTTCTGAGCGCGGTGGAAAGGGCCAGCAAAACCATGGAGGGTTATTTGTTGCAAATGTCGGCGCGGGCCGGGCCGGACGGCAATTTATACGGCTCCATCACTCCCGCCGCCATCTGCACCGCTCTCAATGCCCAAAAAATTGTCGGCGATATTGATCTCAAGCGCGGTCAAATTGCGCTGAGCGCCGGCAATCTTAAAGAGGTTGGCGAGCATGAAGTGAAGATTATTTTTGCCGCGGGCATGGAGGCCAAAATCACCGTTTCGGTGTTGGCGGACAATGACAGCAGCGGCACCGTCGCCGGCGATAAAAACAAGAAAGAAAACGAATGAGCACATCAATCCGAGAACTTATGTTGGCGGGCGCGCATTTTGGCCATCGCACGCGCTTTTGGAATCCGCAAATGGCCCCCTATATCTACTGTTCCTATTATCAAACGCACATTATTAACCTTGACCACACGCTGGCGGGGTTGGAGCGTGCCGCCGATTTTTTGGGGGCGGTGGCGGAAGAAGGCGGGGTAATTTTGTTTGTATGCGCCAAATCGGTGGGCGGCGAAACCATCTCCCAATATGCCAAGGCCGCGGCAATGCCCTTTGTTTCTCATCGCTGGCTGGGCGGGATGCTGACGAACTTTAAGACTACGCGCAATTCGGTGGAGCGACTGGAAAAAGTGGAAAAACAAATTGCCGAAGGTCTGCTCAAAACATTGACCAAAAAAGAAGGCATGCAAGCCATTGCGGTTAAAGATAAATTGGAGCGTTCTATCGGCGGCGTGCGGGAAATGAATGAATTACCCGATGCCTTGTTTATTATTGACGCTCACTGGCACAAAGGAGCGGTGCGTGAAGCCAATCTGCTGGGCATTCCCGTGGTCAGCGTGGTGGATACCAACAGCTCCCCTTTGGGCATTGATTATGCTATTCCGGGCAATGATGATTCGCGGCAGGCGATTGAAATATATGCCCGTCTGATGTCGGAGGCGGTTGCCGGCGGTCGCGAAAAACGGATACAGAATTTGGCCGCCGATGTTGCCGCTGCTGGCCGTTCTCCACGGACCCAGCCATGAGTGAGATAAATGCCGCCATGGTCAAAGCCTTGCGCGAGGCAACCGGGGTGGGCATGATGGAATGCAAAAAGGCGCTGGTGGAATGTGAGGGCGATGCGGACAAGGCGCGCGATCTGCTGCGCATCCGCAGTGGCGCCAAAGCCGATAAGGTGTCGGGGCGCACGGCGACCGAAGGGCGCATTGCTGTTGGCGTGGCCAATGGCGTTGGCGTGTTGGTGGAAGTGAATTGCGAAACCGATTTTGTCGCGCGTGATGACAATTTTTCCGCTTTTTGCGCAGCTCTGGCAGAGGCCGTTGCCGCCCAAGGACAAAGCGATGATATTGCCGCAGTGACCATGAGCGACGGCCGTAGCGCAGAAGAAGCGCGGCAGCAGCTGGTGATGAAAATGGGTGAGAATGTTAACTTTGGGCGGGTGCTGATTTTGTCGGGCAGCAGTGCCAAAGGGCATTATATACACACCGGCGACAAAATTGCCGCCATGGTTGAATACGAAAACGGCGATGAATCATTGGCGCGCGATATTTGCATGCACATTGCCGCATTGCGTCCCCAATATTTATCACCGCATGATGTCGCCGATGAGGATGTTGCCAAAGAGCGTGAGATTTTTGCCGCACAAGCCGCCGCATCGGATAAGCCGCCGGCAGTGATAGAGAAAATGATTAGCGGAAAGTTAAACAAACATTTTGCCGAGTACACATTATTGCGTCAGCATTTTGTCAAAGACGGCGACAAAACAGTGGAAGAGGTTTTGTCCGCCGCCGGAATGCGGTTGCATAATTTTCGCTTGTTGATTGTCGGCGCCGCCGACTAATCTGCGCTAAGCGCGTGCGCACCATGCCCGCTTGTCAATACCGCCGTATTGTCCTCAAAATCAGCGGTGAAGCATTGGGCGGTGATGGCTCTTCCTGTTTTAGCGCCGTCGTTCTTAATTATTTAGCCGAAGAAATTGCCGCATCGCTGGCATTGGGCGCGCAAGTCGCCGTGGTGGTGGGCGGCGGTAATATTGTGCGCGGCGAGATATTGTCCGGCAATATGGGCGTGGAGCGCGTCACCGCCGATTATATGGGTATGCTGGCCACAGTCATTAATGGCATGGCGTTGGAATCGGCACTCAATCACAAAGGCATTACAACTCGGTTGCAAACAGCATTAAACTTGGAACAGGTGGCGGCACCCTATATCCGCCAAAAAGCCGTGCGCCATTTGGAAGCGGGGCATGTTGTCATTTTTGCCGGTGGCACCGGCAATCCTTATTTTTCCACCGATACGGCGGCGGCCTTGCGCGCCTCTGAAATGGGCGCAGAGGCATTATTGAAAGCGACTAATGTGGACGGCGTTTATTCCAGCGACCCCGCCAAAGATACGGCGGCGCGCCGTTATGAAACGCTGCCGATAGATGAGGCGATTAATCAAAAATTGCGGGTGATGGATGCAACCGCACTGGCACTGTGTCGTGAACGCAAACTGCCGGTGCATGTATTCAAACTATCGTGTGCCGGCTCTTTGCTTTCTATCCTTAAGGGGGAGGCCGCCGGCACTTTGCTGACGTGCTAAGCGCCTCGGCAAAACATCATCTGTTATAGTTTTATCGCGGCTGTGGCGGCGGTATTATCCGCCTAGCCCGCCCAATTATTTGGGCACGGCAATCGGCCACACAACTGCTGCTGTTTGTGCCTGTTCAGTGGCTAACTCCACCTCGCGGTGGACACGGGCTATCATCTTTTCCGCAGCCGTCAATTTATCGCCGGCCAAGGATTCTTCCGCTTCTTTTATGCGGCTTCCAGTATATCGCCATTCAAAGCCGGGCGGGATTTGCGTGCGCAACTCCTTAACCGTCTCTAATTGCGCGCTCAGGTCTTCCTTGCTGGCTGCCGCCGCCGTACTGCCCCAAAAAACACTCGCCGATATAATCAGCGCAATAGTGGTGTGCTTTATTAGATTCATTTTCTTACTCCCGGCCCGTTGACTGGCAATCCGTTGCTCATGTACGTCATAAAATATTCCACATTGCGATATTGTGGCGACTGCGCCTTGAAGTGCTTGGCGCCTTGATCGCGGTGACAGGCGCGGATGCGCTTGTGTAAGGTGGCAATGTGGTCCCATTTGAGTCTGAAATTTGGCCAATGCGTCACTTCCCCCAACGCCGGATGCAAAACCTCTGTCCGCACCCGCTGGCCGGCGCCTTGGACATGACAAGTTGCGCATGAATTATTGAGATAGCCGCGTTTGGAATAATAAAAACGCTTGCCGTCTTCGTACGCCGCTAAGGCGTCGTCACTTTGCACTTTAATATCAAACCGCTCACCGCGTGAGACAAATGCCATATAAGCCGAAAGCGCGGTAATATCGCCCCGTTCCCACTTCAGCGGCTCTTCGCCGTTGGCTTGGCGGCAGCGGTTAATATCATATTCCAAGGTAATGACGGCATCCGCTTGGTCATCATAAAAAGGATAGTTCTGCCGCACTTTGCCATCACCAAAGCAATCGGCATATGTTTTGCCATTGGCAAAGGGCGTGTGATAGAGTTTTTCGCCTTTTTCAATGGCCTCCTCATATGGCGGAAACTCTTCAATCTGCTCCCACTGAGCGCGCGCTTGCGGGTCAATCGCATAGATCCCATTGGCATAGTCATCCAGCGGCACCTCAGGAAACCTGCTTTGGAAGTATTTGACAAAAGCAAGGCGGTCTTTTTCTGGTCCGTCTTGTGGTGCGGCAGAAAGCGGAGCACACAGCAGGACCGCCGCACATGCTATTACCAGTTGACGCGGCGCCATCATTTGACTGTCGCTTTGGCGTCCGCTTGGTCGCCTTTGTTATCCGTCCAATGCAATGATACTTCATCACCCGCCGCACCCTGATAATAAAATTTGAGGTACGGATTTTTGGATACTGCCGGGCCAAGATTGGCGGTAAACACCGTGTCGCCGTCCACCGTTGCCGTCAGCTGCTCAATATAATAGGCGGGAATGAGGTTGCCGTCTTTGTCTTTGGCTTGTCCGGAATCCATCGGATGTTTGGCGATAAGTTTAACTTCCACCGCACCGTTTTTGGCTTTTGCTTTTACTTTCATGATTGCCTCCTTTTGCCCTTAGCCGCCGCAGCCGCCGATGGTGACTTTCACCTCTTTGGCGGTGCCGATTAATTGGCCATCTGCTGTTTGTGCCACTGCATGCACCAGGGAACTGTCGCCCATTTTAATCCGTGTAGACACGCTTGCTGCGGATTTGGGGCCGAACTCAAAAAATGCCGCCAATGGCGCTGGGTTTTCTTCCACCAGCACGGCAATGTTTTTTACCTGACCGTCAAAGGATATGCTCAGCGGCACCACGGTGCCGTTTTCGGCTATCTCTGGCGCCTTAAATAAAATGGCATCGCTCGGTGTGTAATCAGCGGTACCATATAAAGACATCATCGCGTCTTTAATTTTGTTGCTTTTGAATGCTTTGTTGGGCCATGCCGCCCACGCTTGGTGGGGCAGAGCCAATGCCGCAGTCAGCAAAGCGGTGGATTTTAGAAAAAATCGACGGTGCATAAAATACCTCCTATAAAGTGTACAAAAAGTCAATGACTTTTTCAATTTCAGCATCGGTGAGGATGCTGTGCTTGCCAAAAGGCGGCATCGCGGAAATCGGATTAAATTGGGTGGCATCATAAAGCCGCAGCCGCAAATCGTTGCGATTGGTAAACCGCTCCGCGATGCCGACCAGTGGCGGGCCCATATTGCCCGGTGAATCGCCGCCGGCAATGGCATGACACGCCAGGCAGTTGCCGACACCGCTTTTACCTTTGCGCTTAAAGGCAATTTCGCGCCCGTCGGAGATGCTGTCAGCCATGGCGGACGCAGTGGCCAGCGCAACAGCGACAATTAAAATTCTTTTGGTGAGCAATAAAATGGTTTTCATAAAATTCTCCGATGTGATTTTATTCTATCACAGATTTTCCCGATAAGTTTAATTAAATATCCTGTGGCAACAATAATTTTCTCATCGTTTGTGATTTTATTCTATCACAGACTTTCCCGACAAGTTTAACAAATATCTTGCGGCAGCAATAATTTCCTCATCGCTCAGATGCGGCGCCCCGCCCCGCGGCGGCATTGCGCCTTTGCCGGTGATAACAGTGGCAAATAATGCCTCTTCACTGCCGGCGGCTTGCAAACGCTGCCGCCAATCGGCCGCGTCATCTTCGCGCGGGGCGGCGGCGACACCAGTGGCATGGCAAATAGCGCATGATGCCTTATACACTGCCGCCCCGCGTTCATGGTCCGTTGGAGCGGTGGATATGGCGGGCTTTTGCGCCGCCGTCAAATGTTGGGTGGGCGTGACCCCGGTAATGGATTCAATCAAACGGCGCGTGGTGGCATCGGCGCAATTTTCCAGGCAAACGATATTGATCGAATCAGGGCGCGGATCAATAAAAAAATTATCACGGTTGGGCATCTGCACTTTGGGCAGGGTGTGCAAATCTGCAACAAAATCATCATCAACAATATCATTCAGCCGCAACAGATAGGCGACCAATGCGTAGGTGTCATTGTCGCTCAGCGATTGGGGGGCGGTGTAGGGCATGGTGCGGCGGATATAATCAAACAAGGTCGGCGCAAAGGGCCAATAACTGCCGACCGTTTTTTCGGGGCGACCGTCCGCTCCTTGGTGGAGCAAGGTGTCTTCGCCACCCGTCAACGCCGGCCAGCGACCTTCGCCCTGACCAAAATCACCATGACACGAGGCGCATTGAGAATCAAACAACACCTCACCACGCGCCACATCACCGCGCCCCGGCGGCAGCCCCTTGCCGTCATATCGGACATCAATATCCCAGGCGGCAATATCTTCCGCCGTTGCCGCCCGTCCCAATCCCAAAGGCTCTCCAGCACTAACTGCCGCCGTTAGCATCAGCACCGACCCAACCGCCGCCCAGCGATAAAAGAGTTTATGAAATTTGTACATTGCGCACGGTGCCGTCAGCGGCAACCCCCCAAGTGTGAATGGAGTTTTTATGATAAATTGATTCCACCCCGCGCACTGTCCGTAATTGCGCCAGTGTCGGCTGCACATAACCGCTTTCATCGACGGCACGGCTTTGTAATAATTTGGGCGCACCGTCCCATTGATAGGGTAATGAAAACCGCGTCAAGGCCTTGGGCAAAATCACGCCTTTTAATGTTGCCGGCCGCCAATTAACGCCGCCATCATCTGATATATCAACGCGTTTAATCCGTCCGCGTCCCGACCAGGCAATGCCGCGTATTTCATGAAAACGCCCACTGAGTCCACGCCATGGTTTTTCTGGACAGGGGCTTAGAATAACCGAGTTGGCTTCTTGCACCCAAGTAAAACGCCGCGCCTTTCCATCCGGCATAAGATCGGTGTACTTGGACGTCTCTTCACGGTGATGCCACGGTTGGTCGCCGATTTTTAGCCGCCGCAGCCATTTCACAGAAGTGTTGCCTTCCCACCCCGGATTAAACAAACGCAGGGGATAGCCTTGTTCGGGGCGCAGTCTTTCACCGTTTTGCGCATAAACAAGCAGCGCATCATCCAAGGCTTTTTCCATGGGTATGCTTCGCGTCATGCCAG
>JBPCWX010000244.1:0-6996 GCA_051009095.1 Gammaproteobacteria bacterium
GAGATTATCCTGTGGCTGCCGCGGCAAGTGTATGGCTAAGGGCGGCGTTATTTCGCCCCCCCCGCCAGCGGACGATAAAAGATACCGCCATTCAGCAGTTAGAGCATAGCAAAATCTAAATTTTAAGCCAATCTTCCGCTAATGTTTTCCATGCCAATTTTGCGATGTTTTCTTCGCGCTGTTTCATCACTTTCTCATCAAAGGTTGAAATTTGGGTTAGAGATTGCAACATCGGTAGAGCATAATTTTTATGCAAAAGAGAATCTTTGATTTCATCGCTCAAAAAGTCATAATCTTGCGTTTGCAATATGCTTTTTCTCTCATCATCAGTCTGCACAGAAAGCAATTTGTAGATTTTCTTTTTCTCTTCCCATTGCCTGTTGCTGAGCACAGAGTTAATGCCTTGGGGCGATAAAGTTAAATTGCCCAGCCTATGGCAGGCATCATCCCTTGTTTCTGATTGAGGAATGATATGCTCCAATGAGCCATAACTAATGCCTTTCCAAAGAATTGACTCAATAACAGGATGCGTAACATTTGGTAAGACAGACTTAAGCATACCGGGGGTTTTTTCATCCGGGACTGTATTATGAGAAGCAACCATCAAAACAAATTTAGCAACATGTTTGGCAACCCTGTATATAGGGGGCTTATCCTCAAACATTTTAGACCAATCGCTTAAACACTTTATTTCTTTGGCACTATTGCCTCCCTCTTCCAACAACCGCACCAATTCTTTTTGTAAAAAAACAACTGATGGGGTTTCTTCTTTTTGACGATTTAATTGTCCCATAATTGCACGATGGCGGGCATCAATTCCGTCCGTAGTTTCTCTTGACGACCGCCACAGCGCGAAAAATGCCGCAACTGCTTTGACGGCAGCACAAAAATCCATTATGCGCTGTCTTTTATCTGATTCGTTGCAGGTTTTTATCGCTTCATAAAAGCGAATGAGACAAGGCTTTGCGATTGCATGATTAGCATCACTTAAAAATTGCAGGCAAAAATCGGCTTCCCCGATTTGCTTATTACATTCAAAATCCATTCCGCTAAAAATTGGGTTTTGTGCTAAGCCTCCCGCCTGTTTCCATATTTCTTCGGCTAATTCTGACGCGTTCATAAAGTGACGGGTAAAATTTTCTTTATCGGGGATATTGTTGTATTCATCCCGCAGATACTTCCTCTGGTCACGCATTGCCCGCGTTATTTTCTCTCCATTTTCAGCCAAAGCAAAGTGTATGATTAATTCGCTGGTCGTTTTAATTCTCTCATTTTCTTTGTTTAACACCTTTAATAAATTATCCACCTTATCCATATGGAGTTTAGAAGCAGAATTCTCATATTTAGAGAGACCTACTGACTGTATGACTACCGGCTTAAAAGTTTCAAATGCGGTAAGTGTTTGCCCTGTGGTGTTTAGCGCTTCAAAAATGTCGTAAGCATAACTTTCGTCTTCTTTAACGACAACGTATATGAAATGAATTTTTCTTAAAATATAAGATGACAATATCAATGTTTTAAATAGATTTACTTCTTCTGCATTGTTAGTGTCAATCGCTTCTTTTGGCAATTCGTTAACGCCAAATATAGCCGACAGAAATTTTTCGCTTTCGCGGCCCTGCATCACGGAATTAATATCAGATATGATGCCACCAGATTCCATATTCTCATTTATGGCACGCTTAATCTCCGATTTAATATGCCTTAATAGAGTTTTAAATTGATTGAACGTTTCTTTTTTGTGGTTATCCGTTCCTAAACCAGCAGGATTAGGCATCTTATATTTTTCGCCATTACCTGAGGCTTTTTGAAAAGCATAGTAACTCGAAATATAGTAACTTAACGGGGAGTTGTATTTATATTCGTCCTTGTTTTTTGACCATTGGTCTTCGAATGCTCGAATTATTCTTGGATAGTAAGGCACATCACCAACGCCCTCAGGGTATTCTTGGATAAAGACATTCTTCAAGGTCTCTTCCATTGTAATTGATTGTTTCTGAAGCCATTCACTCTTGATGCTTTTCCTTTTGGCGCGAATCTGGCCGTGCAGAACAGCGGCGGTCAACATAAGCATGGAAATCCGCTGTTGACCGTCAATAATGTTTAGCACCTTCGCAGGAACTTCCGGCCGCACAATAGGGCTGATCGTTTTGTACTTCGTGTCGTGAAAATACACCATCATGCCGATAAAGGAAACCGCCTCCTCATCGCCATTTTGTGACGACAGTTGCTGAATCCCAATAGCAATATCTTGATAAAAACGTTCGACGTTTTCTTTCGACCAAGATAGATGGCACTTATAAGCCGGAATGTAAAAACATTGACCTGTGCTACCGCCGATAAAATCAGCGACATTTCCAAATCGGGGCTCTTCGAAAAATTTTATTGACATAATTATCTCCTTAAAGTGAACAGGCTAAACAAGAACCATCATCCTCGCCCTCCTCGGCAAGAATTTCCTGCCATGTGCGCCGATCATTAGGGCGGCGCATCATCACGGCTTTTTCTTCAATCTCATCAGCACGGGCGGCAATATCGGCCAAAGTTTGTCCCTGAGACCAAGTATAGCCGTTTTCCATGTGTCCTGTTTTTTCGTATTGCTGCGCCTTTTTGAACAAATCGGGATGGCGGCGATATAGCCCTACCCATTCATCTTGACGCTGGAAAAAACAAAAATAGCACCCCGAACGACTACGCCATTCGTAATACTCAGGAACGCCAACCGACTCCCGCAAAATGCGAAAAATGTCATCGCGGACAAGTCCGTCCTCGATAAATGGGTAGCATGCCTTAATGTTGGGCTTGGTGCTGATGTATCCCTTGCGGTTTTCATCGGCGCGAATGCCAATGTATGAAACGGCGTTGTCATTGCCGATAAAATCCTCAAAGGGTTTAATTTTCAGCATGCGGGTGCACCAGCGGCGTTGAGGCGAAGGCAATAAATGCTTCTTAACTTTCATGTAATGGTCAAAGTCCCGCTCGGCCGACAATTTTTTAATTTCACTGCCCAAATACACTTCTAACTTGTCCAAAAAGGAATAAACCTCCGGCAACTCTTTGCCAGTGTCAGAAAAGTAGTATTCCACATCGGGCGCAATATTTTGCTGATGTAGATAAATTGCCAAAGCCGCGCTGTCCTTGCCCCCGGACAAGCCAAGAACATGGCGGGTTGGGCGTGGTTTGTCCTCTTCAAGCATGCAGGGAGTTTATCATATTAAAATCACCCGCTCGGATATTTCCAATTAATAAATCCTGCGTTTTGGGCAAGTTTTAGCATGGGCAAAATGGTCTCTTCGAGCGACTTCCTGAGCTGGTCTTGCATTATCAATTTTTGCAGAGGGACATGCAAGGAAACTTCATATGATTCCCTTAGGTGTCGCCATTTTTGGGGCGGCGTCTCATTAAGATGATTGACGCTGATGTGCTGTATTTTAACAAAGCCCTCATAATATATTGCGCTAGGCAAATTATCGGACTTGGAGGAATTAACCTCTTTTATTGTTGGCACCAGATTCCATAACTGATTATGCCCGATGAAATTCCATGGGATATAGTGGTCAAGGGCGAAATTTTCCGTCGATATGCGGCGTTTGCTGTACAGGCAGTGTATTTTTTGCTGCCTAATAATATCCGCCCAAAATTCACGCTGGCTTGCCATGCTTCCCCGTTCTTGCGGTTTTTCTATCTTATTGGCAATGGCGGGAATATTGGGATTGCGGGTTTGCAAAAATTTAATCCAATAGTAAGTGAGCCACCCGCGGATAATTTTCTCATTGTCTTTGATGTATCCGCGCCACATTTCATGGACATAAATTTTGTCGTCATTGTCGCTAATACGATAAAAAGGCGGAAAATTTTTATCATATTGCGCGTTTGCAAGTTTCTTTATCTGAGGGTTTTTCTGAACATCCAACAGTCCCCTTAATTCCTCCGCATAAAATGGCGTAAGCACCCTAAACAAAACATATTTTGATAATTGACTTGAGATTTGTGCAGGAATGCCCTGCCGAACGATTAATCTTTCAACTTTGCCAATGTTATCGTGGAGCAGGCAACCAGTCAAGTTATCGTAATAGTTTTTAATTTGATCTTGCTTGCCAAATGACAGACGAAAATGCACCAGCGGATAATACGCCGAGACAAGCATGTCTTTCGTAATATCCTTTACTTGAAAACACTCTTTGCCGTAATGTGTTGTTTGCAATAATTTTAATATCGCATCCATCCACAAAAATTTGTAGGCGTTGGTGGTGTGGTTAAAAATATTCCCAAAAGCCTGAGTGTTGAGGAGTTCTGATGTTGGAAATTGAGGTATGTTCATTGTTGCCCTAAGTAGTTAGAATGTTTATGCGCCACAATGGGCGGCATAGTGCCATGTTGATTCAATTCATCAACCAACCGAAAATGCGCCATTTTTTCCATTTCCTTTTTAATGGCGCCGTCCAAGTCAAAATCGCTCCCCTGCCAAATGCGGTATTCTTTGGCGTGCTTGCGAAAAGTTATAAGAGATTGCTCCAGCAAAGCGGCAATAGTCGGCGATGCTTGCTCGGCAAAAATACAACGCAAAAAATCATCAGTGGCGGCAAACTTGCCGCGTGCACCAACTAAATTAAACAGCGCAACGGTTTTTAGCATCTGCTGCTGGTCTTGGGGCGCATTGCCTCCTAAGCGATCCATGGCGGTTTGAATTTCCGCCCAACGACGCCGCAAAATCGCGTCTGTCGCCACCGGCAAACCACCCGCCAAAAAATAATCGTATAAACTCCAAGGCATGATGAAGTCGCCGATGTTGACCAAATTGTCCGCCGCCGCCGCAAAACCATTGGCTTGCGCACCGCTCAGATAACTAAATAAGGTGCGCTCGCTTTGCCCCATTTTCTCCGATAACATGGACAGCAAAACCGCAGATATGGGATGCAGCGGATAGCACCGCCGACAAAAGTCGATAACGTTTTGCACCATCGCCTGATTGGGAAAAATGCCTTGCTGCCACAGTAAGCCGGCCGCCGCATCAACCGCCCGAGCAATGACGGCATTTTCTTTGTCGCTAAAATTCTGGCCAATCACCCGCCCAGTTAATCTCAGCATTTGTTCCGGGCTTTCAATAAAAACCAGCGTTTCAAATCTGCCCTGCACTTTGCTCCAGTCGGCACGGGCGTCCTTGCCTATTTTGCGGGCGTAGTCCTCAAAACCTTGGTGCAAAATGCCCAAAAATAAGATATTGCCCTCTTCTTTTTTGCGCCGCAAGGTTAATTCCGCCAACGCCTGCAAAAGAAATATGTTGTCCGCATGAGAATCTTTGGCATCATATTCTAAAAACTTTCCCAACTCGTCCGCGACAATCAAAAGCCCCGCACCGCCGTGCGCGACCACAGCGGCATTGGCATAAGCAATCGCCGCAGTCATGCTGGATAAGGCAAAATTGCTTTTTATGGCGGTTAGTTTTTTGACGGCGGGATGTGCCGCACCCAAAAAATTCGCTACGGCACTGAGCATTTTGTCCATTAATCTTGGCGCCATCTGCTCTTGCGCGCCAGACAATAGAATTTTACAAAATCCCTTGTTTTCATAGGTAAAAGATTTATATTGTCCGGCAAGAGTCGGATTGTTTTGCCGCAGGATGTTTTCGGCAATGGATGAATTTTTGCTTTGCGGGTCGCCCAGCAAAGCGGACAAATAGAGGGCAAAAGCCGACTTGCCAGTGCCATATGGCCCCACCAAAGCAAATGCGCGCGGGGCGTCTTTCATGGTCAAATTTTTGCCCATGTCCGTTAGCAGCCGATTGGCGTTATCCGTGATGATATAGCCGCTAATGGCCGTTTTGTCATCGCGCTCGATATTTACCGCCCGCGAATATTCGGCGCTAATGGTTATTTTTTCGCTGACAATGCTCATGACTGTTATATAAAATGTCCAAAAAATCGGTGGGGTTTGGGGTGTCTCCCATAAACAGCAGATGCCAATCTCCCGCTACTTCGCTGAGTTTGTATGATGGGTGCAGTTCGCTGATGGCGCTGAGTTTGTCCAACAAGCCCTCTTCGGTTAGCCGTAGAGATGCACCGACAGATGCGTCCGCGGCGGCGGAATCTGCGGCGGCGCGAAGCGACATTTCTTTTTTGTCTGCGGCGACAAGCCATTCGGCAACCGCATAACCCACCACCGCGGCGGGTAAAGATTCTCGCTTGTCCAATTCGCAATGATAGGCTTTGTTTGTCTCATCATAAACCAGCAAGCCCAAAGCCGGAAAAGGCGTCGCTAAGGCGTCTTCGTCAACAGAGGATAGGCGGCGATGAGAATACATGCGCAAGGTGGTGTCTACATCGCGCTTAATGGATTCGGTGCCGCTTTTGTATCCTTTCATTTCTTCGCACAATACACGCACCACTTCATCAGCGAAAAAAAAGGGCTTGTGGAATTTGTTAAACAGCCAAAAACCGGCGGTGAAAAACTGCGGGCGAGATACAATTTTCCAGTGCAACAGCCACAGGGTGGATTCATCTTCCAAGTATGGATCCGCGCCATTGTCGCCAAAGATATATTGACCAAAATCGGTTAGCATGGCCTTTTTGCCATGAAAATCGAGCACATCCGCCGCATGCGCCCAATGGCGTATTGCCGTCACCATGTTTTTGCCTACGCCCAATTCTGCAATGGCTTTGTCGCCGAAAAATATTTCGGGGTCAGCGGATACGGCCTGGCAAGCCTTGGGCAGCCAGCCCAAACGCAAAACAAAAGATTGGGCGCGACCAAAAGAGGCACGCTCGGGCGCAAAAGCCATGGATGACACCATCATATAATCATTGTATAGCATTTTAGGATTTACCGATGGCGATTTATTTATAAATGTTTGCCGCCATTTGCGCGCGGCGATAGCGGACAATTTGCCATCATTTGCCATTGTGGCAACGGTGTCATATGGCGATAGTGGTAAGATTCACAAAATGAACCGACATTTTGATGTGATTGTTATCGGCGGCGGTCATGCCGGGAGCGAAG
>JBPCWX010000245.1:0-3984 GCA_051009095.1 Gammaproteobacteria bacterium
AATACCGGTTTGGGCATCTCCCAGATGGTTTGCAACACCTCCGCCAATAATAATGTTTCCAAATGGCCGTCTTTTTTTTCGCCGCCGATTGCGTCTCTCATCCAATTAATGTCCGCACCGGCGCAAAAATGATCTATGCTGCTGCACAGCCGCACCACCCGCGCCGGCGAATCTGCCGCAGCGCGCAGGGCGTGCAATAATTCTTCCAGCATTTTTGCATTGAGCGCATTGGCCACCTTGGGGCGCGATAAAGTGATGTTGGCCAAATGGTCAGTTATTTCTAATTTGATGTGCATGATTGTTTCTGTGTTTTTTACATTCTAAACAGGCCAAAATTTGTCCGCCGTCTTGGTTTGCCGGCGACCGCCGCTAATGATAATTGCAATACTTCGCGCGTTTGCGCGGGGTTAATAATACCATCATCCCATAGTCTGGCCGAGGCGTAATAGGGATGACTCTGCCGTTGAAACTGCTCCAAAATAGGACGCATGATTTCTTGCCGTGCGGCGGCAGATAAGTCGCCGGCAATATCGGCCATGACGTTTGCCGCTTGTTCGCCGCCCATAACTGCTATGCGCGAATTGGGCCAAGTAAATAAAAAATCGGGCTCATAGGCTCGGCCGCACATGGCATAATTGCCGGCACCATAACTGCCGCCCAGCAGCACCGTGATTTTGGGGACTGCGGCACAGGATACGGCATTGACCATTTTGGCGCCGTGTTTGGCGATGCCTTCGGCTTCATATTTGCTGCCCACCATAAAACCGGTGATGTTTTGTAAAAATAATAAGGGAATATCGCGCTGACAGGCAAGCTGCACAAAATGCGCCCCTTTGAGCGCCGATTCTGAAAATAGCGCGCCGTTGTTTGCCAATATTGCGATGGGGATGCCACCGATTTGGGCAAAGCCGGTGATGAGGGTGTCGCCGTAATTTTTTTTGAACTCGGCAAAGACGGAATTGTCGACGATGCGGGCAATGACCTCGTGCATGGCAAACGGGCGGCGTAAATTGTCGCCGACAATGCCGTATAAGTCGGTTGCCGCATAATGCGGCGGCGGAGCGCTGGCCATTTGGGATAATGGTGTGGGGGCATTGTTTAAATTGCCGACAATTTGGCGCGCCAAAGACAGGGCATGTTGGTCATTGTCGGCGGCATAATCGGCGACGCCTGATTTTTTGGCATGAACATTGGCACCACCAAGGGTTTGCGAATCGGTGATTTCGCCGGTGGCGGCGCGTACCAAAGGCGGACCAGCCAGATAGATGGCTCCCGCACCTTTGACGATAATTGTTTCATCGGCCATGGCGGGAATGTATGCGCCGCCGGCAGTGCAAGGACCAAGCACAACGGCAATTTGCGCGATGCCGTCCGCAGACATGTTGGCTTGATTATAAAAAATGCGGCCAAAATGTTCACGGTCAGGAAAGACTTCATCTTGCCCTTTGAGGAAGGCGCCGCCTGAGTCGACCAAATACAAACAAGGCAGACGGTTGCCTGCGGCAATGGCTTGGGCGCGCAGATGTTTTTTGACCGTTAGCGGATAGTATGCACCGCCTTTGACGGTGGCATCATTAGCAATAATCATGCAGGGGCGAGATTTGATCCAGCCGATGCCGGCGACCAGACCAGCAGCGGGCAGTGGCGAATCGTAGACTTCATATCCCGCCAACATGCCGATTTCTAAAAAAGGGCTGCCATGGTCCAGCAAAAGATCGATGCGATCGCGCACCAGAATTTTGCCGCGCGCCAGGTGTTTTTGTTTGGCCTTATCGCCGCCGCCTTGTTTGATGGTTTCGCATAAGGCGCACAATTCATCCGTGCGCGCCCGCAAAGCGGCGGCGTTTTGCTGGTATTCATCCGAAGAGGGATTGATGGCGGTGGGGAGAATCATGGTGTCTGTTGGTGATTAATAATTGTGCTATTGACTGGGCAGGATAGATAGGTCACCGTTTATTGTTTCATGTTATATTGCTTGCCACTTACGGTTTTGCTGATTATATACAATCCGGCCTTCCTTTTTTAGCCTTTGCTGAGCGTTTCGCAAGTGATGTTTCCATAGTTTGCCAAAACTTCTGCCGTTAATAATGCGGTGCCTGTCACTATCGCAAAGTTCGGGATATAAATTTTGTATGCAATGATGCAGTTCTTTGGTGTTTAATTTTTCGCGCGCCAAAAAATAGAGCAGTGCTTTCTTAAACAATCCGGTCGGCGTGTCATCACCCACATATAAACGTTGGCATTCATCATTTAATTGTGCCAGCGTGCGGCGCAGATTTTTTTCGGCACTGTCTTGCCACCGCACTTCTTCGGCATTAATTCTCTTTTGCTGTGCGGCGTTGACCAAAGTCGACAGTTTGCCTATGGCATGCGGCGGGCAGGTTTTGCCAAGTGTGGCGTAATGCGATAGATCATGATAAATCTCGCCGACAAGACGGCGGTTGGCAATGCCGACTCCGTATTCATAGTTTAAATCTATGCCGGATTTTGTGAGATTGCCTGAAGTGATAATGGCGCGGCTTTTATCGGCGATGTAAACTTTGGCGTGTAGTCGCGGCAGGTTGATAATTTTGCTGTTTGGCGAAAATTCCCCCAGCACGCGCAAGGCATCAAGTTGCAGCGCGCCCTCTAACAAACTTCGGTCATCCAAGCGAGTCATGGTGATAATATTAACCATCGGCGACAGTCCATTAGCAATATAATTCGCTTCGCTACTGCGGATATATGGGCTGACCACGGTCAGATCTTTTTTGGCATCATTCAGCAAAATGTCCAAACTTGCGCGCCAGCCCCGGCCGAGCAGTTCAATACCGCGCGGGTGATTTAATGCTGCTGCCATGTTCGCTTGGGAAGTTTTATTTTTATCTCAAGTTCCTTGCGCAGTGGCTTTAATGAGCTGGGGAGTGGTTTTTCCGACAGTAAAAACACTTCCAACTTTTGGGGGCATTTTTCGGCCTTTTTCATGGCTTCTAAAACCGCGCGATATTTTACGCATTGATAAATCCCGCGCTTCAAATCATTATCATCTGACCGACAAGATTTAACTTCTACCGCCGTCCATTTATCGCCATCCTTAAAAAGCACATCTAAAATATCCCCTGAAGGGAGCGGGTATTCAACATTGCTTTTAGCATTTGGAGATACCTCAAACAATTCAGGGTGTTCTTGTGCATACCCTTTCAGTTTTTTGTGCTCTTCACTCTCTCCTCCTGTTCCATATTTTCGGCGATTATTTTCGCAATGCTCTACCCCTTTGTCTAACAAGAGTTCAATATCCGTGGAGAAGGTTGGATATTTCTTATGATTTAAATCATAATCATAATAAACACTTACCCTTCCCCTTAAAATATCGTTGGGAATTCGAATATTTCTTGTATCTTTAGGCACAACAAAGCTACCACACTCTGTGGCTTTTGCCCTATAAACATCGCTCTTTCTCCTTTTATCTCCCTTAATACTTTGGGATTCCCTATAAACAGTGGCGTTTTTGTACACGCCGACAACCCACCGCCCGCCGACTTTTGGTTTTGTGGCAACCCAGATAACAGTAATATTATCAATATGGTCATCTTGTTGCCCTGCTCCCAGCTTGCTGATATTCATATTAACGGATTCGCTTTTTCCGCTGGGCTGAACATAGCCATAATAATGGCCTCGATGAGCAAGAAAGTTATGCCTCTCCCCACCATTCCCATGGTCTTTAACAAACTGTCCGCCATTCTTGGCGTCATCTTCCAGTTCGTATTCTTTTTTCCATGAAATACGGCAAAACAAAATTTTTTGATTCATTTTTCTATCTCCTTAAATAATTCTCGCCCAATCAGCATGCGCCGAATCTCCGAGGTCCCTGCGCCAATTTCGTACAATTTGGCATCACGCAGCAACCGCCCAGCCGGGTAATCGTTGGTATAGCCATTGCCGCCCAAAATTTGAATCGTCTCCAAAGCCTGCCGTGTAGCATTTTCGGAACTTAGCAAAATCGCC
>JBPCWX010000246.1:0-5625 GCA_051009095.1 Gammaproteobacteria bacterium
ATAAATTTTGACTGAGTATCCCCAACATATAGTATAAAATGCGCTGTTATCACGCGTTGAATGCGCGGCTATGGAAGGATAATACATTATGAAATCAGCCCTCTGCCACCTTATCGCTGTTTGCACCGCACTTGTGTTTATTACGCCGGCTTCCGCCGAGCCAGAAATAACACTCAAATTGCATCATTTTCTTAGCCCCCAAGCGTCCGAACACGCACATATGCTGGTGCCCTTTGCCGAGCGGGTGGAGAAAGATTCCAATGGACGGCTAAAGATTGAAATTTACCCCAATATGGCTTTGGGCGGAAAACCACCGCAACTGGTTCGCCAATTACGCGACGGTGTGGTGGATATGATTTTGGCCGTCAACGCCTACACCCCCGGGCTTTTTCCGCGCTCCGAAGTTTTTGAGCTGCCCTTTATCTACCTCAATGATCCGGTTGCCACTAACTTGGCGATGCGTGACTTGTTTGCTTCGCATTTGGCCAAAGATTATCAAGGAATTAAAGTGCTCGCTTTGCATGTGCCTGGCGGTTTTGGCTTGCAAATGATTGATACGCCGGTGTATTCCGTGGATGACTTGAGCGGCAAAAAACTTCGTACGCCGTCTCGCGTCGGCTCATGGATTCTGGAAGCATTGAATGCCAGTGCGGTGGAAACGCCGTTGACAGAATTGCGCCAATTATTGTCGCGCAAAGTGGTGGACGGCGCCTTGGTGCCATGGGAGCTTATTCCACCGCTCAATCTGCAAGAATTGACGGACTATCAAATTGAAGGCAAAGACAGCGTCCGTTTTGGCAATGTCGTTTTGCAAGTATCCATGAATGAAGATTCATGGCAAAAATTGCCGCCCGATTTACAGCAAATTATCACCGATAACACCGGCGAAGCATGGCGGCGCGAAATTGGCGAATTGTCGAACCAGGCGGAAACCGCAGGGTTAAATGTTGCCATCAAAGCGGGCAATACGCATATCGTCCTTGGCGATGAGGAAATGGAACAATTCCGCAAAAAACTAAACCCAGTGGTGGAACGCTGGATTGCCGAAGTCGCCAAAAAAGGGATTGACGGCCGCGCTTTGGTTGATGCCGCCCGTGCCGCTGTCGCCCGCCATTCCCAAAAATAGGAGATAATCCCCCGCCGCCCCTAATCTTCCCATGCCTGCCGCATCATGCCAACGCCATGGGCATGGTGAGCCCTTGCCACTGCAATATCGGTGGCAGTCATGCCGCCCAAAGCATAGACCGGTATGCCGACATCGGCGGCAATCGCGGCAAATCCTTGCCATCCTAAGGGGGCGGCATGGACATGAGTAAGCGTTTTTGCCACTGGTGATATAACCATAAAATCCAAGTCCAGCGCTGCCGCTTTTGCCGCTTCCGCCACCTGATGGCATGATGCCGCAACCCATAAAAAATCGGGGCGCGCTGAGATTGACGCCAGTTTTTTGGAACTCAAATGCACGCCATCCGCCGCCGTCAATCGCGCCAATTCCTCATCATCATTAATTAACAATAGCGCCCTACTCCGCCGACAACGGACGGCTGCTTCTGTGGCCAAATAATGCCGTTCCGCCGGCGGCAAATTTTTATCGCGTAATTGCACCAAACGTAAACCGCGCAACAATGCCATATCCAAACGCCGCAGCATATCATCAACACCAAAAATTTCCGCGGCGGTAATGGCGCACACCGAAGGCAAAGCAAGCCACTTCCATAACCGTTTGTTTGCCGGCAGCAAAGGAGATGGCGGCTCAGTGATTTTTGCCCATTGCCAAGTCTGACCTTCCGCTCCAAATGGCGTGCCGTCAAAATCGGTTATTTGAAAAAAATTTAATTCCACCTCGCCATGCGGATATGAATACCGCCGCTTAATCCATGGCAGCACAATCTTTGCCGTAATCCCCACTTCTTCCCACAATTCACGGCACACGGCTTGCCCGGGCGTCTCGCCGCATTGAATTTTGCCTCCCGGAAACTCCCAATACCCCGCATATGTTTGCCCTTGCTGCCGCCGTTGCACCAGCACTTCATCACCATGCCACACCAGAGCAATAGAAACACGGGAAACTTTGGGCGATGCCGTCATTGCTCCACCTTAGCGGCAGTTATCTGTCGCTCAAGCGGCGGCGCAACAGGGCGCACAAAAGGCAAAATTTCTGACCACGCCGCCCATTTTTGCGGCCAGGTTAAGCGGGCATTGGCCGGGCTGGTGGAGGGAAGACACAGCAATGAAGGCATAACCTTCGGCGCAATAGCCGGGTGGATATGGCGCATAAAGGATTGGCGGGCTTTGCCGCCGTTGAATGCTACTGCCTCGATGGTGGAATAACGGTGCAATAATGCGGCAATGTTATTTGCCCGCTCGCTGTCAGAAACAATCGCAGAATCTAAACTTCCCTGACGGCGGCATTCCGCCAAAACATCCCAGAGGGCAATGCCGCCGCGCTTTAATGCTGCCACCCGCTGAGCATAATTATTGCTTGGCTGCTCCCCCAGCAATGACAAAACCAGCGGCCAAAAAGCATTTTGCGGGTGCGCGTAATACTGCTGCGCCGACAATGATGCCGATGACGGCATGGAACCTAAAATTAAAATACCTGGGCTTGCGGGCAGAACAGGAGGCAATCCGATTAATATGTTCATGGCTATATCATAAATGAAAAACTTTGATACGCGCAATAATGCCATGATTATATGCTCCTCAGTTTTATTCTGCGAATAGTGGCTGGAAACTTTTTTCGGTTATAATAAGAAAATGTACTGCAACGCAATGAGGCTACGTTGCTCGGCCACAATGAATGATTAGGTATGCTTTTTGATTATCCAATGGCATTTGCTTCTTTTGCGCCCGGATGGCGAAATAGGTAGACGCGGTGGACTTAAAATCCCCTGCCAAAAATTGGCGTGTCGGTTCGAGTCCGACTCCGGGCAAATAGTATGGCGGTTAATCTTACTCCACCGCCCTACCCTTTGGCAGCCGTCGCCGGCATTCGGCTGGCTTCCACCGGTGCCGTCAAATCCAAAAAGCGTGACGATTTAACCGTCATGGAGATTGCCCCCGGCGCCGCTGTTGCCGGTGTTTTTACCCGCAACAAATACCCCGCTCCGCCGGTGCAAATATGCCGCAAACATTTGGCCACATCTCGCCCCGCCATTCGCGGCTTGGCCATTAACGCCGGCATCGCTAACGCCGGCACCCTGGGACAAGGATTGCGTAATGCCAATGAATCATGCCGCCTGCTGGCGCAGTTATTAAACTGCCGCCCGCAGCAAATTTTGCCCTTTTCCACCGGCGTCATCATGGAACATTTGCCCATGCAAAAATACGCCGATGGTTTGCACCGCTGCGCCCACAAACTCGCCGCCGATAATTGGGATGCCGCCGCGCACGCCATTATGACCACCGACACCGTGGCCAAAGGCGGCAGCCGCCAATTTTCCGCAGGTGGACAAACATTTACCGTAACCGGCATCGCCAAAGGCTCCGGCATGATTCACCCCAATATGGCAACCATGCTGGCTTTTGTTGCCACCGATGCGGCGGTTGACGCCCAAACACTGGCGCAATGGCAGCGGCGAATCACCGCAGAAACTTTTAATGCCGTCAGCGTGGACGGCGACACGTCCACCAATGATTCATTTATGCTCATCGCCACCGGCAAAGCCGGCGGCAAAATCAATCATCCTTCGGTGCGCGCCGCCATGGTCGATTTATGTGCGCAACTGGCGGAAAGCATTATCCGCGATGGCGAAGGCGCCAGCAAACTTATCACCATTTGCGTGCGTGGCGGCAAAAGCCGCGCCGTGTGCCGCCGTGTTGCCGAAACGGTGGCACGTTCACCGCTGGTGAAAACGGCATTGGCCGCCAGCGACGCCAATGTCGGGCGATTTCTTATGGCCATTGGCAATGCCGGTAGTGGTTTTTTGCCGGAGCAAGTGGCTATGACTATCGGCGATGTGCCGGTTATTCTCGGCGGCGGTATTCATCCGCAATATAATGAACAACAAGCGGCAAAAGTATTGAAACAGGATGAAATTATCATTACCATTGACCTCGGCAGCGGTCGGCAAACGGCGCAAATTAAAACATGCGATCTCACTGCCGGCTATGTGGAAATTAACGCGGCATACCGTAATTAATCATGTCTCGCACCCAAACCACCCGCCGACAAAAGGCTAACGACGCCCCTCAATATTTGGCACGCATTGCCACGGCTTTGGAGCGCATCGCCACGGTAGCGGAGCGTGTGGGAACAACCCCCAAAGCGACAGATTTTGACGGCGCAATTTGCTGGCGTTGGGAAGCGTCCCTTTTGGGCGGCAGGCTAACGGCAACCCCACCACCCAATTTTGAGCCGCTTTCTAATTTGCACGGTGTAGACGAGCAGATCGCCAAGATTGACGCCAATACGCGCAATTTTTTGCGCGGCAAGCCGTCCTGTCACGTCTTGCTCACCGGCCCACGGGGGGTTGGCAAATCATCAGTTGTGCGCGGTATCTTTGCCAAACATGCCAATAATCGCCTGCGATTAATTGAATGCGACAGCGCCGGCTTAGGGCAGTTATCATCACTTTTGCCGGCGTTATCGGAACGCTCGGAAAAATTCATTTTATACTGCGATGACTTATCCTTTGGCGGCGCTGGGGGCGAATTATTTCAGCGCATTAAAAGCGCCTTAGAGGGCGGTTTGGCGGCAAGCGACAATGTGCGTGTGTATGCAACATCCAACCGCCGCCATTTGGTCGCCGAACGACAAGCGGACAATTTAGACGGCTTTAACGGCGAAGAAATTCATCCCAACGAAACAGTGGAGGAAAAAATCGCCTTATCCGATCGCTTTGGCATATGGGTGTACTTCCCTGCTCCCAATGTTGAAGAATATCAAAATTTGGTGCGTCATTGGTTGCAAAAAAACGGCATTGCTCCAACGTTACCGCGCTTGCAGGCAGCCCTGCGCTGGGCCGATGAGCGCGGCTCCATGAACGGCCGCATGGCACGGCATTTTGCCATCCAGCAAGCCACACGGCGGTGATAAAATGATCTATCTTGCAAGCCCAAAATGGCGGCATTTAGATTATTTGCGCCGCTGCCGACATCTATATTTAGCAGTGCCACACTATATTTGGACGGGTCAATTTATACACAATTTCTGTGCAAAAAGCTGTGCAAAAACTGCCCTAAATGCGCTGTTTAGGGGATTGTGTGTATTTGTTGCACAATTAATCGGTCTGGAAAAACTCCGTAAAATCAACACGATAAAAAGAAATAACGATTTTTTATCGGGTTGCGGCAAAATGCGGAGGAAATTGTGCAATACTGTACTCATTATGGGCGGCAAAACATGAGTTTATTTGTTTCGGAAGAAAAAAAGCCTTTGTCGGTGGGAAAATTTCTTACTCTGGCTAAGCAAGCGGTGGAAAGTCATTTACCGCCTTTGTGGGTATCTGGCGAAGTGGGGAATTTTACTTGCGCCGCTTCTGGTCATTGGTATTTTGCCTTGCGTGATTCTGATGGTCAAGTGGATTGCGTGATGTTGGCGCGGCACAATGTTTTGGTCACGGCGCCGCCGTCAATGGGGGATGCGGTGGAAGTCATGGCGCAGCCAAGTTTGTATGCTCCCCG
>JBPCWX010000247.1:0-11170 GCA_051009095.1 Gammaproteobacteria bacterium
GTGCGTGGTGTATTGGAGGAACTGTCATGACCTATCCCCGCTCGCGTCCCCGCCGTTTGCGCCATGATGAGTGGACGCGGCGGCTGGTTGCCGAAAACACCTTGTCGGCGGATGATTTTATTTGGCCGCTGTTTATACATGAAGCCAAAGGCACTGCCGCCATTGCCTCAATGCCTGAGGTGCAGCGGCTGGATTTGGATAATTTATGGCGTGCCGCTGAGCGCGCACAAGCTTTGGGCATTCCGGCGGTGGCCTTGTTTCCGGTCATTGCGGCGGAGCAAAAAACCGCGGACGGTCAAGAAGCGTGGAATGCGGAGGGACTTATTCCGCGTGCCATCGCGGGCCTTAAATCGCGCTTTCCCACGCTGGGGGTGATGACGGATGCGGCATTGGATCCTTACACCTCACACGGACAAGACGGGGTTATTGACCACAGCGGTTATGTGCTCAATGATGAAACGGTGGCATGTTTGCGGCGGCAGGCTTTGGCACAGGCGGCGGCCGGAGCGGATATTGTGGCGCCGTCAGATATGATGGACGGGCGGATTGGCGTGCTGCGGGATGCTTTGGAAGAGGCAGGTTTTATTCATACAAAAATATTGTCATATGCGGCAAAATATGCGTCTTCTTTTTATGGTCCCTTTCGCGATGCCGTTGGTTCGGCGGCAGCCCTGGGGCACGGCGACAAGCGGACTTATCAAATGGACCCGGCAAATATGGCGGAGGCGATGATGGAGATGCGCCTGGACCTGGCGGAAGGTGCGGACTTGCTGATGGTCAAGCCGGGCATGACCTATCTGGATGTTTTGCGGCGGGCGGCGGACACTTTCGACGTGCCGATTTTTGCCTATCAAGTGTCGGGCGAGTACGCCATGCTGCACGCCGCCGCCGCTTGTGGCTGGCTGGATTTAGAGACGTGCATGATGGAATCATTGCTGGCATTTAAGCGTGCCGGGGCGCGCGGTGTGCTCACTTATTTTGCGGCGACGGCGGCAGCATTGCTGGCGGATTAAGAGTGCGCCCATGCGCTCAGCCGCGCCCGCGCCAAGCGAAAAATTTGATTAAACGATTCCGCGCGTTCCAGTTCCGCCATGGTTATATCCCGCGCAACCCGACGGCGCAACACCGGCAACAGCGCCGCTTCTGCGACGTGCGCCAAAGGAAAGCCGAATTTTCTTTGATATTGCAACAATAATTCGCTCGCCTCAGCCTGCTCCGACCTGGGCAAAGATGACGGTAATAATTGCTCGGCGGCCAAAATTTCTCTCTGCTGCGGTTCTGATGCCGTCAAAATCACCTGTGCCATAGCCTGATGAAAGCTCGCCACAGTATCGCATAAAGACAAATGATGCCGCCAAATTTCCGCCGCCACCCAAGCCCCGCCGGGCACCAGCGGCGAAAAAACATGTATAAAATAATCTTCACTCATCGTCGACGGGGACGGCGCAAAAGTTTGGGCGGGACACTCGCCCAAATCCGCCTCAGCAAAAAAAAGCCACGCCACTTCTTGCCGCGAAAAAATCTGTTCGCATAAATTATCGCCGGCGCCGCAGCGGTCAATAACGGCAAAATCCTGCTCCGCCACCGACAGCAAAGGATGGTGCCACACCTTGCGGTGATAATTGAGGGCGGTATCGCCGCCGATGTATCGGGCGCAAAGCTCGCCAACCTTGCCGTCCACCAATGATGACGCCACCACCGCCAGCCACGGCTTGCCCCCCATAGGCACAAAAGCCTGCGTACCCAAGGGATGTTTTTCCATGAGTGCCAGCGGCGTCGGCGAGGTGCGCGGTTGGGCGCGATAAACACCGATGCGTGTTTGCCCCTCGGTGCCGACTTCTACCCGCGCCAAATCGCGTTGTGCTTGGGCGGCACCGTAATTAATCGTTTCAGCAGCAGTCGGCGATAACCGCACAATATCGCCAAAAGGTAAAAAATTGTCTTTTGTCAAAGGCTCGGCTTTGACAAAACGAGGATGCTTCATTAATCCGCGGGCTGCAAATGCCGCTCCCACGCCCAAGCATCGGCAACAATCGTCTCCAACTGCGGGCGCTGCGGGACAAAATGCAAAACGCGTCTGGCTTTATCGCTATTGGCATAAATGCTGGGCGGGTCACCTTCTCGCCGCGGGGCAATTTCTTCGGCAAAATCCATCGCGGTAACCTGCCGCACTGCCGACAACACTTCACGCACCGAAAACCCTCGCCCAACCCCCAGATTGAAAACATCCGACTGGCCGCCGCCGTCCACATAATCCAAAGCCAAGCGATGCGCCCGCGCAATGTCAGAAACATGCACATAATCGCGCACGCAAGTGCCGTCCGCAGTCGGATAATCATCACCAAAAATTTTGAGCCCCGCACGCTTGCCGGCGGCGCATTCCAAAGCCGATTTAATGAGCAGCGTGGAATCGCGTTTGCGGTCGCCCGCCCGCAACAGCGGATCCGCCCCGGCAACATTAAAATAGCGCAAAACCACGCCGCGCATGGCGGTCTGCTGACGCAATAATTCTTCTCCCGCCAATTTTGTTATGGCATATGGGCTAATTGGGCCCGTGGGTGCATCCTCACAAAAAGGCAGCGGGGCATTCTCATCATACACTGTGGACGTGGAAGAAAAAATAAAACCGGTCACGCCGTTTTGCGCCGCCGCCTGCAACAATGACTGTGTCCCTGCCACATTAATACTGTGGCAGCGGACGGGATCGGCAACGGACTCTGGAACGCTCGCCATCGCTGCCATATGGACAATGGCGGCGACATCGCATTCCGCGATCACTCGCGCGGTCAATTCTTCATCACGAATATCGCCGCAAAAAAAGCTCGCCGCTTGAGGCACCGCCTCTTGTGAGCCCGTGCTCAGGTCATCAATAATCACCACGCGCCGACCCGCATCCAATAAATCCAGCGCGACATGACTGCCCACATAACCCGCACCGCCAGTGATTAGCACCGTACTCATGGCGGCATTATATCAGCGAACAGCGGATATAAAAAAAATTGTGCGGTGCAATAAAATGTGTATAATAGCCAGTATGAGCACAACCGATATATCAGGGGCTTTGGTGCCGCCCGGAGGAAAAAAAATGGCGGCGGTGTGGCAGCGTTTTATGAATGCCTTAGCCCAGCAGCCCGATCTATGGCTATCCGTTTATGGCGAGGCGCAGCGCAAACAGATGGAAGCCGCCGCCAAACTGAGGGAAAACGGCGAGCCGTCCGTGACCCCGCCCAAAGGCGACCGCCGCTTTACTTCCCCGCAATGGCAGAGCAATCCTTTTTTCTCCCTGCTATTACAAAATTATCTGATGAACAGCGAGGCTTTGCGCGAATTGGTGGACCAAGTGGATTTATCCGCCGCCGATAAAAAACTGCTCCGCTTTGCCATCGGACAATATTTGGACGCTGTATCGCCGGCCAATTTTCCGGCCACCAATCCCGAAGTCATGGAGGAAACCATGAAAACCGGCGGTGAAAATCTTGTCGCCGGCATGCAAAATTTTATGGGCGATATGCAGCAGGGCACGATTTCTCACACCCCGGCCGGGGCTTTCGCCATCGGCAAAAACATCGCCATGTCGCCGGGCAAAGTGGTCGCCCAAACCGCCGTGATGCAGCTGCTGGAATACGCCCCGCAAACCGCCCAAACCCACACCCGCCCACTGCTTGTGGTGCCGCCGTGCATCAATAAATATTACATTTTGGACTTGCAGGAAAAAAATTCTTTTATCCGTCACACGGTTGCCGCCGGCCATCGGGTGTTTTTAATTTCATGGATTAACGCCGGGGACGCTCAGCAGCATCTTACCTGGGATGATTATTTGCGCGAGGGCGTTTTTGCCGCCATTGACGCCGTCCGCGGCATATCGCGACAGGACAAAATTAACCTGCTGGGCTTTTGCATCGGCGGCACCATGCTGGCTTCCGCCTTGGCGGTTTTGGCGAGTGAGGGCGAAACGCCGGCGCAATCGCTGACGCTGCTGGCGACCATGCTGGATTTTTCCGACACGGGCGAAATCGGGTTATTTATTGATGAAGAGAATGTTGCGGCACAAGAGGCGAAATTTGCCCACGGCGGGATTATGAACGGGCAGGAATTGGCACGCGGTTTTTCTGCCTTGCGCCCCAATGACTTAATCTGGCCATACTTTATTAACAACTATTACAAAGGCAAGCAGCCGCAGTCTTTTGACTTACTTTTTTGGAATGGCGATTCGACCAACTTGCCCGGCCCCATGTTTGCGGAATATCTGCGCATGACCTATTTGGAAAACCGCATCGCAAAAAAGCAGGCGAAAATGTGCGGAGTGACGGTGGACTTGGCCGCCGTCAAAGCGCCGACATATGCCGTGGCCTGCGACAAAGACCACATTGTGCCGTGGCCGGCGGCTTGTCAAAGCGCCGCTTTATTGGGCGGCAAAACGCGCTTTGTGTTGGCGGCGAGCGGCCACATCGCCGGCATTATCAACCCGCCGGCGGCAAACAAAGGCTGGCGGCGCAGTGGTGGCGAGGCGCTGGCGAATCCTGAGCAATGGTTAGCTCACACCGAGCAGCACCTTGGCAGTTGGTGGGATGATTGGCTGTCATGGCTCAAAAAGCATGGCGGCAAAAAAATGGCGGCGCCCAAAAAATTTGGCAGCGCGCGCTATCGCCCCGGCGAAGATGCGCCGGGAAGTTTTGTGCAGGCACCCGGCCCAACCGATAGCATGACGCCAGGAGAAAAAACATGACCCTGCCACTTGACAATGCACCGCTTTTATGTGATATAATGCAATTCACAATCAACAAAAAAGGAGAAAATGATGTTCCCTCAAGACATTTCTGGTTGGTAATTTTTGGCATGCGGCAGCTTTTGCCGAATGCCGGTCGGCACGGCAATCAGCAGTGCCTTTTTTTCGTTTAGGAAAATTCCATGGATTTTTCTTCTTTGCCATTGCCGGAAAAACTAAAAGTGCTGCAAGTGCTTTTTTTATTCCTATCCCTCTCCGTGTCGGTGTTGCTTGCCGTCTATGGCTTTCGCGTTCATCGCAGCACCGAAAAGAAAAAAGCGACCATTAGCGCGACAGAGCGGATTTTGGACAGCCGCGATATTCGCGAAGGGCGCAAAGTGCTTTATCACATTCATTTTGACGATGACGTCGATATCAGAAAATACGCCAAAGGACATCTCACCCCGGATAAAGAAAAAGAGCGGGATTCTATTCTGCTGCTAATCAATCACTATGAACAACTCGGTGTCGGCGTAAAAAAGGGCATTTATGACGTGGAAATTATCGACGAATTTGTCGGCACTTCCATCATCACCGCCTGGCAATACGTCCAAACATTTGTCGCTGAACTGCGCACCAGGGACCATCAGCCTTCATCGTACAAAAATTTTGATATTTTGCAAAACGACCTGCGCACTCGGCGAAAACAGCGGCAGTGGGCAGTGAACAATGAAAAACCATCACATCACCGCCAGCGTCGGTTTGTTTTATGCTTGCCAAAATTGGCGGGCATGGCGTTAAAAAATGAATTAACATTAAACACAGGAACAAAACCATGACAGAAATTGCAATTATAGGTGCGGCTCGCACGGCCATTGGAAAATTCGGCGGCTCCTTGGCCTCAGTGCCCGCATCACAACTGGGCAAAACCGCCATCGTCGCCGCTATCCAGCGCGCCGGCATCGACGCGGCAGAAGTGAATGATGTGATTATGGGACAAATTCTCACTGCCGGCATCGGTCAAAACGGCGCGCGGCAAGCCGCCATGGCCGCCGGCATCCCCCAAGAAACACCCGCCATGACGATTAATCATGTTTGCGGCAGCGGTTTGCGCGCCGCTCATTTGGCGGCACAGGCAATTATTGCCGGCGATGCCGATATTGTGGTCGCCGGCGGGCAGGAAAACATGAGCGCCAGTCCTCATGTTCTCAACGGCTCCCGCAACGGTTTGCGTTTGGGGGACGGTAAATTAATTGACAGCATGGTATGCGATGGACTAACCGATGTGTTTAACCATTATCATATGGGCATCACCGCCGAAAATGTGGCGGCGCAATATGGCGTTAGCCGTGATGACCAAGACACTTTTGCCGCCGACTCACAAAACAAAGCGGAGGCGGCGCAAAAAGCGGGGCGTTTTAGCGATGAAATTGTCCCGGTGGAAGTGCCGCAGCGTAAAGGCGAACCGCTTATTTTTGCTGAGGATGAATTTATTCGCCATGGCGCCACGGCGGAGTCACTGGCGGGTTTGCGCCCGGCCTTTCGCAAAGACGGCACGGTGACGGCGGGCAATGCTTCCGGCATTAACGACGGCGCAGCGGCGGCGGTGTTGATGCGGGCGGACGCCGCCGCCGCGCGCGGCATCAAGCCATTGGCGATTATTCGCGCCGCGGCCAGCTGCGGCGTGGATCCTGCCATTATGGGCATTGGCCCGGTGCCGGCCGCCCAGCGGTGTTTGCAAAAGGCGGGCTGGCAAGTGGCCGATTTGGCGCTGATGGAAATTAACGAAGCGTTTGCCGCCCAGGCCATCGCGGTGAATCGGGAGATGAAATGGGACCCGGCCAAAGTCAATGTCAATGGCGGCGCGATTGCCCTGGGGCATCCGATCGGCGCCTCGGGCATGCGGATTTTGGTCACTCTGCTATACGAAATGATGCGGCGCGATGTCAGCCGAGGTTTGGCGTCGCTTTGCATCGGCGGCGGCATGGGCATTGCCTTGGCGGTCGAGCGGGTTTGACTGAGCGCATTTTTATTATTGGGCGCATTTAATATCACACAAAAGGAGCATACTGATGACAACACAAAAAAGAGCCTTGGTGACCGGGGGATTGGGCGGCATTGGCACGGCCATTTGTCGGCAATTACAAACCGCGGGGTATCGCGTGGCGGCGACGTATACCCACAACGGCGAGCGTTTGGAAGATTGGCGGGCGGCGCAAAAGGCGGATGGTTATGGTGATTTTGGCGCATACCATTGCGATGTGAGTCAATGGGAAGACTGCGTCAAGCTGAAAGAGGCCATAGATGCCGATTGGGGCGGCATTGATATTTTAATCAACAACGCCGGCATCACCCGAGACGCAACTTTTCGCAAAATGACGCCGACCATGTGGGATGAGGTCATTCGCGTCAATCTGAGCGGTGTTTTTTATGTGAGCCGCCAGTTTGTTGAAGACATGACCGGGCGCGGTTTTGGGCGGGTGATTAACATTTCTTCCATCAACGCCCAAAAAGGGCAGTTTGGACAGGTCAATTATTCGGCGGCCAAGGCGGGCATGCACGGCTTCACCAAAGCCTTGGCGCAAGAAGTGGTGCGCAAGGGAGTAACGGTTAACACCATATCGCCGGGTTATATCGCCACTGACATGATCAATAAAATGGATGAATCGGTGCGCGAGAAAATCCGCCAGCAAATTCCCCTGGGGCGTTTTGGGACACCGCAAGAGATCGCTCATCTGGTGTGTTTTTTGGCGGGTGAAGATGCAGGATTTATCACCGGAGCGAACTTTGCCGCCAATGGCGGACAGCATATGTTTTAACCGCAAAGATATGGCGGACTGCCCCCAGATATTCAGGGCGGCAGTCATTGCCGCTTACAAAATAGCCAGTTTTCTTTATGGTTAAACGTTGCCAGCGGTAAAAAAATTTCAATATTTTTTGTAAAAAAACAAATGTTTGATACTATACTTGCACACATGGTATTCTTGTGGACATTTTCTAAACGACTATAAGACAGGAATGAAAAGACTTCTAACACTCGCATTATCGCTGGGATTTTTTATATGGTTGCCGTCCGCATTTGCGGATGGCGACGGCGGTTTGTCGCTTAATGCCCCCGCCACCTTTCGGCAGGTGCAAACAACTCATGACAGCACCCTGCTGACGCTGAAGGTGGACAATATTCAAGTGCGGGAAGATTGGCAGGTGACCAGTGCCGCTGATTTTTTTTCCATAGATGGAGGGGTATTGAAGGCGTCGCTAAATGCTACGGATACGCACGTGGTGACCGTTTTTGCAGTGGACCAATTTGACCTGCTCAATCCTGCTTATGTTAATTTAACCGCAAGTGCGGTTATCACGGTGCAATTCTTATCGGGGGATAGGTTTAGTTTTGTGAATGCTCCACAACTGCTGTCTGTTATTGTGGGGAGTGGGGACATTTTATATACTTTTGTCCTCACTAATGGGACTCCGGAATACACTTATGCGGTGGACGATGGGGGAGCGGGAGATTTTAACATAAACCCAATAGCCAGCGGGAATCTGTTTCTGGGGGGGACGACGGTGGGGATTTACACTTTATCGGTGGCGGTTACGGATGGAGAAGGCAAAACGGATAAAGCCCTGGTGATAGTGGATGTGAGGCCGCCTTTATCATTATCGACGGTGCCGCTGCTGACCGCCTTTGCCGGCAAGCAAGAGGTAGTGCACGCTATTACGGCAAGCGGTGGGATTGGAGAGTACGTCTATGATACTGCTGAGGGGACTGATATTGGTTTTCGCGTGAATCGCCAAAATGGCAATATTATCGTGCGCTCCCAGTCCACGGAAGGAATCTATAAGTTGACCTTGTTGGTAACGGATGATCGCGGTAACACCAGCAGGGTGACGGTGACGGTGGAGTTATTGGCGGGGTTGGCGCTGGCGAATGTGCCGCTTCAGCCCGCAGTGGCGCGCGGCGCAGTAGCACATACTCTTGAGGCAAGCGGCGGGATTGCGCCCTACACCTATGTTCTGGTGGATGGGGGTGGGTCGGAGAATTTTGATCTGGCAGGCGGCACGCTGTCGGCGAAACAAAATGCCACACCAGGTACGTATACCCTGGCAGTGGCAGTGGAGGATACTCGCGATAATAGGGCGACAGCACAGGTTATTGTGGAGATTGCGGAAGGATTAGCATTGCAAACCCTGCCCTTGGTGGCTTTGGCGGGATTGCAGGCGACGGTGCATACTTTTAGCAGCAGCGGCGGGCTGGGGGCAAAACGCTATACTCTAATTGCCGGTGACTCAAACTATTTTAGCGTGGATGCGGAGAGCGGCGAGTTGGTCTTGGCGGGAGACGAAAACCTGAAGACGGGGCAGTATATCTTGTCCTTGGAGGTGTCAGATACTTATGAGCGGATAACGGCGGCAGTGACGGTGCGTGCCGCAAGAAATGCGATTTTTGTGCTGGGTGGACTCAGCAATGGTACAAACGCATATGAAAGGGATGTATGGTGGTCGGTGGACGGCAGTAGCTGGCTGTTAGCGACTAATACCGCCGCTTGGTCACCAAGGTCTGAGCATCAGGCGGCGGGATACGGGAAGCGTCTGTATGTGTCGGGCGGAGAAAATAATATTGAAATAAAAACTGAGTTGATGTACTCATTGAATGGTAAGGATTGGTTAGATGCTGGGGGTTTAAGTTGGCAAGCACGCACGCAGCATCAGGTAGTGGAACATCGGGGCAGTCTGTATATACTGGGCGGGAAAACTGGCGTTCTTAGCGGTAATAACTACACCGATGATGTATGGTCGACGGATGATGGCAACAGTTGGCAGCAAAGGACGTCATCGGCGGGCTGGACGGCAAAAGAAGGGTATCAAGTGGTATCGCACCATGGTCGTCTGTATAAGTTAGGCGGGGCTAATGGCAATACCCGCACCAATAATGTGTGGTCCTCGGCGGATGGGACGACTTGGTTATTTGAGGGCGAGGCGGATTGGAGCGGGCGTGATAATCATCAGGCGGTATCGCACCAGGGTCGGATTTATGTGCTGGGCGGGACTGATAGCGGCGGTCGCAAAAATGATGTGTGGTCCTCGGCGGATGGCAGAAGCTGGGCATTTGAGGCTAATGCAGATTGGCCGGCGCGTGATTCTTATCAGGCGGTATCGTACGGTGAAATGCTGTATGTGCTGGGCGGGAATGACGGCAGTCGCAAAAATGATGTATGGTCATCGGCGGATGGTAAAGATTGGAATTTGGTGCAGGGCGGCGCCGGCTGGTCGGCAAGAGATGGACTTCAGGCGGTGGTGTTTCCGCCTCCCTTGGTCTTATTGGGAGCAAGTGAAAAGATTAATATGGTGGCCGGAACGGGAGCAGCCCTGCACACTTTAATCGCGCGCTATGGTTTTGGCGACAATTACACCTATGAATTGGACAGTAACCCCTCTGGTTTCAGTCTTAGCGACAACGTTTTGTCAATGGACAGCAGCCTTGGAGCGGGTTTATATACGGTCACCGTGTGGGTGACGGACGCAGAGGGAACGCAGGCGCAAACCGCCATCATCATAGAGCTGTTTAACTTTAACTTGGCGGATGTCCCGATGAAGCTTGTTGCATATGCTGGATCATCGGAAGAGGTCGAGTTGCACACCTTCGCCGCGGTTTATGGGGATGGCGCATACACCTATACTTTGGTGGGGGATGAGTCGGGATATTTTGCCGTAGGCGAAACAAGCGGGATATTATCGGTGTTGCCCAACGCCAGCGAGGGAGTTTATACTGTATCGGTGGAGGTTGAAGACGGGAGCAGTAATAGCGCGACCGCCGTCGCCACCGTGGAATTGTCGGAGAATCTGTCTTTGGCCGATGCTCAGCGGTTGTCGGTGGTTGCCGGCAAAGCGCTAATCCTGCATACTTTCAATGCGGTTGGCGGGGCCGGCACTCCAACCTATAATTTGCTCAATGAGCAGGAATCTTTTACCGTGGTGGCGACCAGCGGGGTTTTATCATCGCAGGAAACCGCGACTGCGGCAACTTATATTCTGATGGTGGAAGCCAGCGATGGCGGGGGCAGCCAAGCGACCGCGCGCGCCACAGTGGATGTTCTGCCGCGTTTATCTTTGGCGGACGCATCACTGCTGATTGCCGTTGAAAAGAAAGCGGTCAGTTTGCATATGTTTAGTGCCAGTGGCGGGATTGGCGGCAAAACCTACACTTTCGTGGCGGTGGCGGGTGATGACACCGAATATTTTGCCTTGAATATCACCAGCGGCGTCTTGTCTTTGTCGGCTGAGGCGGTTGCCGGGAAATATACGCTGACGGTCGGGGTAAAGGATGAGCGGGATAATATGGACAAAGCGGTGGCGACGGTGAATATCTCGACGGCATTATCATTGGCGGACGCAGGGCTGCTGAGAGCCGCGGTCAGCGTGGCGAATGATGATTTACACACATTTGCGGCCAGCGGCGGACTGGGG
>JBPCWX010000248.1:0-3511 GCA_051009095.1 Gammaproteobacteria bacterium
TCCTCAAAAGCGGATGGCACACCATATGGCACAGACACCACCCCGCGCGCTAAGCGTCGGCTCCATTCTTCCACGCGCAAAGAATCTTGCGCCGCCGCCCGCCCAACAACACTGCCGCCGGCGATGGTGATTCCAGCCTGCAAAAAACGGCGGCGTGAATCATTATCCATGCCCGCCGCACGTTTGGCGGCAGCGGTAAATAAAGCCCGCAAAGACGCCCCTTTCATTGCTCTGCTGCGTCTTGGGTGGGTAAAAATATACACCAAAAAGATAATTTCATAGCCATTATTTATAGCATAAAAAAACAGCGATAAAACATCACTTTTTTTATGTATGCCAAGATTCCATATCGCCGCAAAACTTTATGCCTAAATCGCCAACGATAAATTACCGTGCCAAATTCACCGTCATTAAATCGGGTGGGTAGGGGCGCATGTGTCGGTTTGCCCAAAAAGTATTTTTTTCGCCTCATCGTCTATGGTCGCTGCGGTGTTTAAGTTTTTAGCCTTCTCATATGCACGCACCACAGCGGGACGGGCTGCGATGGAATCGAGCCAGCGGCGGGCGTGGGGATAATCCGCCAAATCAATTCCCTGCTGCGCAAACGGCACGGTCCACGGATAACATGCCATATCGGCGATGGAATAGGTATCGCACAAAAAATCGCGCCCCGCCAGCCGCCGATTGAGCACCGCATACAATCGCTTTGCTTCTTTTTCATAGCGGTCTATGGCATAAGGAATGGGCTCCGGCGCATAGCGGCGAAAATGATGATTTTGCCCCAACATCGGCCCTAAGCCGCCCATCTGCCACATCAGCCATTGCTCAACCTGCCACTGCCCACGATTGTCGGCGGGAATAAAACGCCCGGTTTTTTCCGCCAAATAAAGCAAAATCGCGCCCGATTCAAACAGTGACACCGGTGCGCCGCCGTCATTGGGCGCCCGATCTACAATCGCGGGAATGCGATTATTGGGGGCGATAGCGAGAAACTCTGGCGTAAATTGCTCACCCCGTCCAATATGTATCGGTAGCAGGTTATACGGCAATTCCGCCTCCTCCAAAAAAATGGTGATTTTGTGTCCGTTGGGTGTCGTCCAATAATATAAGTCAATCATCTGCTGCTCCTTGGATAAAAGGCGAATTGTAAAGCAAGCGGCGGACAATTTTTATGAATGATGATTCATTTGTCGCCGGCGGCTGAATTAAGCGGTCATTCATTATCCGCACGGCGGGGGTTTTTACTTTATAATCTTTATCTTGATGCGGCATGATAAAAACCGCTTTGTGAGTCGACCGAGGATAAAAACCATGCTATCACCGTCATTTTTGCCTATCGTAGCCGCGCCATGGTGCTTGCTGTTATTGCTGGCGTTTGCCTTGGCGCCGCTTGCCGTGCCGACACCAACCGCCGCCGCGCACGAATTGGAAAAAGAAATGAAAAAAATGGGGCGCGCTTTTCGCGAGGTGCGAGAGGCGGAAGACCCCTTCGAGCAAATTGAGCCTTTGGAAGTCATGCGCGAGCGGGCGCAGGGCATGCTTGAGATGGCGCCGCATGATGCCGATGAAGAAGACCACAAAGAATTTTTGCAAGGCATCGAGAAATTGCTGGGGCATATTGATGAGGCGCTGCTTGCCGCGAATGATGATGAGGCGCCGGCGGTTGCCGCTGCACTAAAAGAAATGCGGGCGTTGCGCAAAAAATATCACGAGTATTTTGAAGTTGACGATGATTAGGCACGGCTGGGATGCCGTGGTGCGCGGCATTCATTGGCTGGTGGCGGCGCTTTTTTACACCAATTATTTTCTCACCGAGGTCGGCGAATGGTGGCACCGCAAAATTGGCTGGGCGATTTTGTGCCTGTTGGCATTGCGCATTATTTGGGGACTCACCGCCGCCCGCGGGCCCAATCGGCTGGCGTCATTTACGCCATCGCGCCGGGCTTGGCGGGCGCATTGGCGGGAATTATGCACACGCCAAACCCCGCCGACGGTGGGGCATAATCCGGCGGGTGCGGTGGCGATTTATCTGATGTGGCTGGGGCTGGCTGCCGCCGCCCTGAGCGGGTGGCTGCAAGACACCGACTGGGGCATAGACCACAGCGTCGATGATTGGCACCAATGGATAACCAAAGCGGTATTTTGGTTAACGATGGTGCATTTATCGGCGGTGGTGATGGTTTCTTGGCGGTTGCGAAAAAACCTTATTCGCGCGATGCTGCGCGGGCAATAATGCGCCATGCTTAGCCGCGCATGAAAGTCAACGCATTTATGCCGCCGCCGCCCAATCATTAGCAAACAACTCGGCTTGTCTGATGACATTGTCTGTTGCCAGTTTTTCTTCATCGGGCGGATACTTATATCGGCGCAAAGTGTTTTTGACGATTACGCGCAACTTTGTCTGCACACTTTCTTTGATGGTCCAATCAGTCCGCGTGTTTGCTTTAACTTTTATCACCAGCACCTGAGCGAGGCGGCGCAAGGTCTTATCGCCCAGCACGTCCCGTGCGCTTTCATTATTTGCCAAGGCATCATAAAAGGCAATTTCATCATCGCTGAGCCCCATTTTTTTGCCGCGTTCCGCCGAGTGGCGAATGGCTTTGGCGAGGGTGATCAATTCATTAATCACTTCCGCCACGGTGAGCAGTTTGTTTTGATATTTCCTAATCGCTTCTTCCAGCATCTCAGAAAAATTCCTGCTTTGAATAACATTCTTTTTGCCCCTGATTTTGATTTCATCATGCAGCAGTTTTGTGAGCAGCGCCAATGCCACATTCTTCAATTTCATGCCGCGTATTTCTTGCAAAAACTCATCCGACAAAATGGAAAAATCCGGCTTTTTTATGCCGGCGGAGGCAAAAACATCGATGACTTCATCGCCGACAATCGCCTGCTCCACAATTTGTCGTATGGCCGTTTCCATAGCGACACTACCGCTGCTGCCGGGGGACCGCTCGAACTTGACCAAGCGCGCTTTTATCGCCAGAAAAAATCCCACCTCATCCCGTATTTTTATCGCGGCGGGCGCCGGCACCGCAAACGCAAACACTTTGGCAAGCGCCGTCACGTGCTTAATAAATCTGTTGGCACCATCATTGGACAATCTTAGGATATGGTCCTGCGCCTCTAAAATAATCCTTAGTTTTTCCCTGGTGTCCGCGGCAAAATAGCGTTTATAGTCAAAGTGGTTAAACATTTGCGCCACAATCTCATACTTCTCGATCATGGCGGCAATCGCCTGCATCAGATTATGCCCGCACAGGGGTTTGTCCATATACATGGTAGGCAAGCAGGGAACATCAAAACCGGTGTGCAGGGCAAAGTAGGTTTGGGCGAAGGCAATTTCTTGTTTGCGCGGGTCGCCATTTTGGGCGATGAGATAGCAGGCGTAGCGGGTGAGTATAAAATCTTCCACTTCCCGCTGGCTTTTTGAGTCAAGTTCTACCATTTTGCTGAGGTCAGAAAAATGGTCGATGATATTATGTCCGGACTTTTGGCAAGCGGTTTGCGC
>JBPCWX010000249.1:0-6151 GCA_051009095.1 Gammaproteobacteria bacterium
TTTAATGCCATGCCCGTTTTTTGATAATAAAAAATCTCCACCAAATTTTTGACGCGGTCGCCGGTGCGCTCCAAATTGTTGGCGACCAAAATAATTTGCACCAAACTATGCACATTACCGTCTCCGCTTTGCTGATTTTTCATCGCCTTTTGCACCAGCGCGTTAAATAAATCATCAATCTCGGCATCGCGCTGCCACACCGCAATCGCCGCGTCGAGGCTGTCCGCCGCCCGCGCCGACAAGTAATCTTCAAACTGCCGCCATACCGCCGACGTCATCTGCGCCATCGATGGAAACACTTTCAAAGACTCGTCGTGCTTGACAAAAGTCGCCACACTCGCGGCAAAATTCTTCAAATAATCGCCGATGCGCTCGTACTCAATCGCCGTCTTAAAGGCCCCCGTCACCCACCGCAAATCTTCCGCCATCGGCTGATAACGCGCCAAAATCTCCATCGCCTGCTCCGACGCCTTCATCTCCATTTGATTCAATTCCGAATCATTGCGGCGTATCTCCTTCGTCCGCTGCAAATCCATATCGGCAAAAGCCGCCTGCATGTCCGCCATCTGACGGCGCAGCGTATCCTCCATGCCGCTGAGTAAATCGCGCATCTTGCTTATTTCCTTGTCATATGCCGGGTTGGTGTGCGGCGTATCTGATACCATGTCTATCCCCCCTTTTTTTAATAAACCCAAACGTGCCGCCCAACCCATCGGTCAGGCAGCCGCCCAAAATCCAAATCGCCCGTCTTAGCCATAGCGTCCAGTAATGTATGCTTCCGTACGCTCATTGGACGGGTTGGTAAAAATCTTTTCGGTGGCACCCACCTCCAACAATTCCCCCAAATGAAAAAACGCCGTCCGCTGCGAGGTTCGCGCCGCCTGCTGCATGGAATGCGTCACAATAATAATCGTGTAATCGCGGCGCAATTCAAACATCAACTCTTCAATGCGGCCGGTTGCAATGGGGTCCAATGCGGAACACGGCTCGTCCATCAAAATCACTTCTGGAGCAACGGCAATGGCGCGGGCAATGCACAGCCGCTGCTGCTGTCCGCCCGACAACTGCGTGCCGCGCAGGGTTAATTTATCACAGACCTCATCCCACAAACCGGCGCGGCGCAAACTTTTTTCCACAATCTCATCCAGCTCCGCCCGCCCCGCCGCCAAACCATGAATGCGCGGACCATAGGCCACATTATCATAAATTGACTTGGGAAAAGGATTGGGTTTCTGAAACACCATGCCCACCCGCGCCCGCAAATCAACCACATCAAAATCGGCGCGATGAATGTCTTCACCATCCAATAATATTTGCCCCTCCATATGACAGCCTTCCACCAAATCATTCATGCGGTTAATGCTGCGCAAAAAAGTGGACTTGCCGCAACCCGACGGCCCAATAAGAGCGGTAATTTCACGCGCCGCCACGGTTAAGTTAACCTTCTTAAGGGCATGAAAATCACCATACCAAACATTCAGCTGGTTAACCTGAATAATGTCTTTACTTACCATTTGATCTCCATTCGTCGCCGTATAACAGTCGCTGTCGCATTCATTAAAATCAAAAAAAGCAGCAAACAAACAATCGCCGCCGCCGCATGCTCGGCAAAGGCGCGTTCCGGATTATTGGCCCACAAAAAAATCTGCGTCGGCAATGCCGTTGCGGCATCGGTGAATCCGGTCGGTGCCTCGGTGATAAACGCCAGCATGCCGATCATGAGCAGCGGCGCCGTCTCTCCCAGGGCTTGCGCCATACCGATAATGGTGCCGGTGAGAATCCCCGGCATCGCCGCCGGCACAACATGATGAAAAACTCCCTGCATTCGCGTTGCCCCCAAGCTCATCGCCCCCGCCAGCAAAGACGGCGGCACCGCGCGAATCGCCGCCCGCGCCGCAATAATCACTGTCGGCAGTGTCATCAAAGACAGCGTCATGCCGCCCACCAAAGAAGATGAGCGCGGCATGCCAAAAAAACTAATAAAAACCGTCAGTCCCAGCAAACCGAAAATCACTGACGGCACTGCCGCTAAATTGTTAATGTTAATTTCAATAAAATCAAACCAGCGGTTGCGCGGAGCGAACATCTCCAAATATAACGCCGCCAAAACCGCAGTCGGAAAAGACAGCAGAAAAGTCAATAGCAAGGTCAAAAAAGAACCGCGCAGCGCACTGCCGATGCCGGCCAATTCTGCATCACGCGAATCGGCGGCGGTGAAAAATCTGGTGTTAAAAGACCGCTGAATATCGCCGCTGCGGGACAATGAATCCAGCCACGCAATTTGCCGGTCGCTGACCACCCGCTGCTCGGCCGGAAGCTTGGCCAGCTCGGGATTTTTAATATACGATTCGGCGTGTGCCGACAGCGGTAGCCATATTTTAGTGCGCTGCCCAACCAATGACGGCTCGGCACGCACCAGATCACGTAATTGCACGCCGCCGCCATAACTTGCCAATCGCTTGAGTTCTTTTTTTTCTCGCCGCGACAAAGACTCGTCAAAGTGCGCATCCAAAGCGGCAACATACAATGATTGATATTTCAAGGCGGAAGCCTGACCATCAGCGCCGACTTTTTGCGGGTCAAAAAAAACTTCCAAGCGCACCGAAACACTGATTAAACTGCGCCAGCCCTGCCACGCAACATCGCCCAGCAAGGCCACCAAAAACAGCAGCGCCGCACAAACACAGCCAAAGCTGAGCCGTATAAATAACCGCTCGCGGGCATGACGGCGGCGCGTATTATCGGCGCGATTAATCATAACGCTCCTGATAACGCCGCACCACGTGCAGTGCCAGCATATTTAATGTCAGTGTGAAGATAAACAGCGTCAGCCCCAGGGCAAATGCCGCCAACGTTTTGGGGTCGTCAAACTCTTGATCCCCGGTGAGCAAGGTAACAATCTGCACGGTAATGGTCGTTACCGCCTCCAACGGATTGGCGGTCATATTGGCCGCCACGCCCGCCGCCATAACGACAATCATGGTTTCGCCAACGGCGCGCGCAAAAGCCAGCAAAATGCCCGCCACAATCCCCGGCAACGCCGCCGGAACAGCCACTTTGAGCGCCATCTCCAACCGCGTCGCGCCTAAGCCCAGCGCTCCCTGCCGCAAAGAATCGGGCACCGCAAACAGGGCGTCCTCGGACAATGAAGCAACAAAAGGAATCAGCATAACTCCCATCACCAACCCGGCGGCCAAGGCACTTTCTCCCGACACGTGCACGCCCAAAGATTCGCCCAGCTCGCGCAACAAAGGCGACAGCGTGATCACCGCAAAAAATCCATACACCACGGTCGGCACACCCGCAAGCATTTCCAAGATCGGCTTGATGCGGGCGCGGGCGGCTGATGACGCAAACTCAGACAAATAAATGGCCGACATGAGTCCCACCGGCACCGCCAAAACCATGGCGATAACAGTGATGAGCATAGTTCCTGCCAGCAATGGCACAAAACCAAAACTGCCGGAAGCGCCCGCTTGATCGGCGCGGATGGCGATCTGCGGGCTCCAAGTAGTGCCGAATAAAAAGTCCAACAGCGGCACCAAGGAAAAAAATCGCCAAGACTCAAAAACCATCGACAGCACAATGCCGGCAGTCGTCAGCGTCGCCAGCGCCGCCGCCAGCGCAAAGCAATAAACGGCCAGCCGCTCCCAGACGGCGCGGGCGCGCTGGTTCGGCATGATTACAGAAGCTCCATCGGACGCTGCGATGATATGGCATCGGCAACATCATTGTATTCATTCGCCGGCAAAGGAATAAGCCCGCTATCAGAGAGGAAGCCGTCTTCGCCCATCACTTCCGGATCGACAAAAAATTCCACAAACTCCTGCAACCCGGCAACTTTGTCATAATGCGCAAGTTTGACATAAAAGAACAGCGGACGCGACACGGGATATTCTCCGTCAGCAATGGCATCAAAGGTGGGGGCGACGTTTTCAATGGGAATGCCGCGCACTTTGTCGCGGTTTTCTTCCAAAAAACTGTAGCCAAAAATCCCCAAGGTATCGGGATTAGAAGCCAATTTTTGGATAATGATGTTGTCATTTTCGCCCTGGTCAATATAACCGCCGTCTTCGCGAAGACCATGGCAAACCGCCTTAAAGCGGTTTTTATCAGATTTTTTAAGCGCCTGCAACTCCGCAAATGAACTGCATCCGTTTTCCATGGCCAATTCCACAAAGGCGTCCCGGGTGCCAGAGGTCGGTGGCGGCCCGTATACTTTGATGGCAACCGGCGGCAAAGAAGCATCAACATCCTGCCAAGTTTCGTTGGGATTATCGCTCAATGCACCACCAGCGCCCGGCGTTTGTTTGGCAAGGGCAAGAAATAATTGCCGATGGTCAAGCGCCATTTCTTCACCTTGCAGGCTTTGGGCGACAACAATGCCGTCATAACCAATTTTGACTTCCAGCACATCGCCAACACCGTTTTGGGCGCACAGCTGCTGTTCGCTTTTTTTCATGCGGCGCGAAGAGTTGGTCACGCTGGGCGTATCCAAGCCGACGCCTTTACAAAATAATTTCATGCCGCCGCCGCTGCCGGTGGATTCAATTTTGGGAGCGGAGAAATCGCCCGATTGCGAAAAACGCTCAGCGGCGATGGTGGCAAACGGATACACCGTGGAAGAGCCAACAATATTAATATTGTCCGCCCGCACGGGTAATACTAAGAGCGCCGCCAAAAGCCAGCCCGTAAGATTAATAGACAGCTTCATGGTTTTGTTCCTTTCTGAGAGAGTAAAAAATCGCCCAACAGCGGCAAAGCGATAAAAAAAACCGCCTAATGGCGGCAAATAAAGAATCGTTAAAGAAATGGAAGGACTCTTCGGCGGGGCAATGACAGAAACCGCCGACATCACTAAACCTGAAACTTGCGCCGCCCAAAGACGGGCACGGCGTAAAAAGATTGAATGCGGGAGCAGCGGATTGCAAAGGCTACTTCCCAAATGCCGACAATGGATAGTGCGGTCAACATAAACAGGGCGCATTATAATATGATAATACTTAGCAAAGTCAACCCGACAACAAAAAAATATATTGGCAAATTATAAACACCACGTTTTTGTTCATCGGCGCGCTTTTGCCGCCCAATTTTGTCCCCCAAATTTTAACTTGCCGTGGCGCCATCATATCTTATCCCTTTCAATAAACCGCTTACGCATCGTCTCTGACAGCCGCACAACGCCGTGCTCATCCACGCGCATCGCGGCAATGCCAAAGGCGCGGGTTATTCTGTCCGCTTCTTCATCATTTGCCAGCATAAGCGCAGTGGCGGCGGCGTCGCTGATGGCGCCGGCATGTCTTGGTGCGGCGCTCAACACCACCGCCGCGGTGTTGATCTTGCCCGGCCAACCCGTGCGCGGGTCTATGATGTGATGATAGCGGCGACCTTGATGCACAAAATACCGCACCCCGCCGCCTGAGGTGGCAATGGCTTCACCGTCCGATAATTCAATCACCCCCAGCGTTTTTTTTGCCGGGCGGATGCTGACACGCCATTTATAATTTCCATTTTGCCCCATGGCCAAAATATTACCGCCAATATTGATTAAAGCATCTTGCACGCCCCGGTGCCGCAAGATGTCGTGTGCTTGGTCCAATGCCGCACCCTTGGCCAAAGCGCCAAAATCAAGCTGCACGTGCGGATGTGCACTTGTCAATACCCGCCCGCGCAAAACAATATCATCGGACGCACTCAGCAAATAATCGGCAATGGCTGAAACCGGTGGCGGCACCGTCGGCAATTCGTCGTCATGAAATCCCCACAAAGCAAATAAACGGCCGGCGGCGGGATTAAACAACCCGTCGCTTTTGTCCGTGTACTCAACCGCCAAGGCCAGCATATCCGCCATCGGCGCGCTTACGGTCATGGGCAACGTCTGCTCGGCAATGGCGCGATTGACCATCGCCAACTCCCCCTCGCGCCAAGCGTGAAAGCGGCGGTGCATATCGTCAAAATGAAAAAACACCTCATCCATCGCCACCACCGCCCGCTCTTTGTCCATCCCTTCTATGGTAATTTCCACCGGCGTACCAAAGACCTCAGTAGCCCGCCTAATCTGAGATTCATCAGCACAGCCGCCAAGCAAGCCCAAGATAATTAACCCCGGCCACTTTATAATCGCCGAAAAAATATGGTGAGAAATAAGCGG
>JBPCWX010000250.1:0-3514 GCA_051009095.1 Gammaproteobacteria bacterium
CTACCGCCGCAATTTCTTAACCACCCGCTCCAAAGACTCCACCGAGCCATAATGCAAAACCAACTTACCGCCGCCGTTTTTGCGGTGAAAAATCTCCGTCCGCAAAGATAAATGCGATGATAATTCATCCTCCAAACGGCGCGTGTCGCCGTCTTTGCCCGCCGCAGTGCCGCCCTTGACCTCATCGGCAGCAAGCAGCTGACGCGCCAATTTTTCCGCCTGTCGCGCCGACAGATTTTTTTTAATAATTTGTGCCGCCGCCATCTTTTGCTGTGCCGCCGACAAAGGCAGCAAAGCGCGCGCATGACCCGCCTCCAAACGCCCCTCCTCCACCAAACGCAATGCCACTGATGACAATGATAATAACCGCAAAGTGTTGCTCACCGCCGCCCGCGACATGCCCAATTTATCCGCCGCCTCCGCATGAGTCAAACCCAATTCCTCAATCATCCGCCCAATACCCCGCCCCTGCTCCACCGGATTCAAATCCGCCCGCTGAATGTTTTCCACCAAAGCAACCATCAATGCCTCTTTGTCCGACATCTCCCGCACCACCGCCGGCACCCTGGATAATCCCGCCAACTGCGCCGCCCGCCAGCGTCTTTCACCCGCCACAATGCCATATCCGCCACCGTCCACAGACCGCACAATCAGCGGCTGCACCACCCCTTGCTCTTTAATGGACGCCGCCAACGCCTGTAATTCCGCCTCGTCAAAATATCGCCGCGGCTGCCCCGTGCCCGGACGCAAATCAGCAATGGCAATTTCTTGCGCTCCCGCCCCGCTTTGCCCGGCTTTGGCGGCACCGCCCAGCAGCGTGTCCAAACCCCGTCCCAAACCGCGCCGCTTCATCCAAAACGCCCCAAAAATTCGTCCCCCAAACGCCGATACCCTTCCGCCCCCGATGACTGAGGCGCATATTTCAACACCGGCAGGCAATAACTCGGCGCTTCCGCCACCCGCACATTGCGCCCAATGGCAGCGGTAAAAACCTTGTCGCCAAAATGACGGCTCAATTCATCCGAGATATTTCGCGCCAATAAATTGCGCCCATCCAACATTGAGCGGACAATCCCCGCCACCCGCAAAGACGGATTCCAGCCCGCCCGCAGCTTGCGCACCGTCTCCGCCAAATCCGACAAGCCTTCCATGGCAAAATATTCACACTGCATCGGGATCAACACGCTGTCGGCGGCAACCAGCGCATTTACGGTCAACGCCCCCAAAGACGGCGGACAATCAATAAAGATAAAATCAAACTCCTCCCGCAGCGGCGCGATGGCGCGGCGTAAATGACATTGCCACTCCTCTTCGCCCACCAGTTCAATTTCCGCCCCCGCCAAATTCATATTAGCGCCCAGCAGCCAATAACCGCCGCCAAGCGAAAAAATCAGACAAGATGCGGCATCACGCCCGCCCAAAACATCATACACCCCGCCGCCGATAAGGTATTTATCCGCCCCGCTGCCCGAGGTCGCATTGCCTTGCGGGTCGATGTCAATGAGTAAAATTTTCTTTCCCAATTCGGCCAGCCGCGCGGACAAATTCATGCTCACCGTGGTTTTGCCGGTGCCGCCTTTCTGATTGATAATCGCAAAAACTTTCATGCTGCCCGCCGGCGCGCTTGCGTTTTTAGGTGTGCGGCCACCAACGCCAACGCCGCCGGGGTGATACCGCTGAGGCGCCGCGCCTGCCGCATGCTGGTCGGATGATGACAGCGAAACAAATCGCGCACTTCCCGCGACAAACCCGGCACTTCCTCGGCATCAAAATTATCGGGAATGGACATGGCTTCTTCGGCCGCCGCCCGCGCCAATTCCGCCCGCTGATGTTCAATGTAGCCGGCATATTTATATCGCGCCTCCATCTCGGCAATATCGGCGGCATCGCGCAAACCGCCATGCTCGCCCAAGTCGGCATATTTTGCGGCGGGCGCGCGCAGCCATTGCGCCGCTGTTTGTCCGCCGCGTGCCTCGGCAAAGCCAAGGTCGCGCATTTTTATGGTGGTCAGCCGCTTTTCTTCCGCCGCCAACAAGTCGCGCCGCGCGCAAAAACGCGCCCACCGTGAATCATCAACCAAACCCAAATCGCGCCCCTTTTCCGTTAGTCGCAAATCGGCGTTATCCTCGCGCAAAGACAATCGGCATTCGGCGCGGCTGGTAAACATGCGATACGGTTCAATCACCCCGCGCACCGTCAGGTCATCGATCAGCACGCCGATATAAGACTCATTGCGGGCGGGCAGCCACGGCGGTTTATCGGTCGCCAGCCGCGCCGCATTGACGCCGGCCACCAGCCCTTGTGCGGCGGCTTCTTCGTAGCCGGTGGTGCCATTAATCTGGCCGGCAAAAAAGAGGCCGGGCAAAGCGCGCGTTTGCAGGGACGGCAAAAGTTCGCGCGGGTCAAAAAAATCATACTCAATGGCATAACCAGGGCGCGTTATGCGGGCATTTTCCAGCCCCGCCACAGCGCGGACAAATTCCTCCTGTACGGCAAAAGGCAAACTGGTGGAAATTCCATTCGGATAGTATTCGGCGACATGCAAGCCTTCGGGTTCCAAAAAAATGCGGTGTGAATCGCGCTCGGCAAAGCGGGTAATTTTGTCTTCAATGGAAGGGCAATAACGCGGGCCCACGCCGGCAATCGCTCCCGAAAAAAGCGGCGACTGCGACAAGGCGGCGCGAATAATATCATGCGCGCGCGGCGTGGTGTGGGTGATGTGGCAGACCCTTTGGGGCGGATGATTGGCGGCATCACCAACAAACGAAAACACCGGACGCGGCACATCTCCGGGTTGCGCTTCCAGTTGCGAAAAATCAATCGTGCGACCGTCCAAACGGGGGGGCGTGCCGGTTTTTAGTCTGCCGACCGGCAATTTCAATTCCCGCAGGCGTGCCGCCAAAGCGGTTGCGGCGGCGCAGCCGGCGCGTCCGCCCCTTGTTTGCTGTTGTCCGACATGCAGCACACCGCCCAAAAAAGTGCCGGTGGTCAAGATAACGGCAGCGGCAAAAAACTCCAAACCATCGCCGCCGACCACTCCCACCACGCGATTTTGCCGCAGAATCAGGTCTTCCACGGTGCTTTGGAAAATAGTCAGATTGGGGGCGGCGTCCAATCTTTTACGGACGGCGATTTTATAAAGCGCGCGATCGCATTGGGCGCGGGTGGCGCGGACGGCGGGACCGCGGCTGGAATTGAGGCGGCGAAACTGAATGCCGGCATCATCGGCGGCAAGCGCCATCATACCGCCGAGGGCGTCAATTTCCCTGACCAGATGTCCCTTGCCGACGCCGCCGATGGCGGGATTGCAGGACATTTGGCCAAGCGTTTCCAGGTTTTGGGTGAGCAAAAGAGTTTGCGCCCCGGTGCGTGCGGCGGCGAGGGCTGCTTCGCTCCCGGCATGACCGCCGCCGATAACAATCACATCAAAATGTCGGTTCATTTTGTGAATCTTACCACTATCGCCATATGACACCGTTGCCACAATGGCAAATGATGGCAAATTGTCCGCTAT
>JBPCWX010000251.1:0-1732 GCA_051009095.1 Gammaproteobacteria bacterium
GATGCCTATGCGGGCGAAGTGGTGGCGGCATTGCAGGCGGGCGGGGTGCGCGCCCATGCCGACACACGCAACGAAAAAATCAACTATAAGGTGCGCGAACATTCCCACGCCAAAGTGCCGATTATTCTAGCGGTCGGCATGCGCGAGGCCGAAGGCAAAACCGTCTCTATGCGGCGGCTTGGCTCAAAAGACCAACAGATTTTGCCCCTGCCCGAAGCCGTGCAACACCTAACCCACGAGGCAACCCCACCCGATTTAAGAGAAGAAACAAAAGAGGAAAAAAATGTTTGAGACCGTTTTTAAGAATTTAGATGACACATTGCGAAAAGATGCAGGGTGTAGCAGTGAGCTTGATTATATTGAGCAAACCTCTTGGGTATTGTTTCTCAAATATCTAGATGATTATGAGAAAGAGAAAGCCGCTTCTGCCAAATTGGATGGTAAAAACCACAGCCCCATCATTGCCCAAAAATATCGTTGGAGTAGCTGGGCTGTTCCCAAAACATCACAAGGCAAAATTGATTTTAATGTCGCACTCACAGGCCCTGATTTGAAAAGCTTTGTTGATGAACAATTATTTCCCTATCTTAGCAAGTTCAAAACCGATGCGGAGAGTGCCGATACATTGGAATATAAAATTGGGGAAATTTTTAGCGAGATAAACAACAAATTGCAAAGTGGCTATAATTTGCGCGAGATTATCAACAAGGTTGATGAGTTGCATTTTCGCAGTAATGAAGAAAAACATGAGATGAGTAGCCTGTATGAAGACAAAATTAAAAATATGGGCAATGCGGGGCGCAATGGGGGCGAATATTACACGCCGCGCCCACTGATTAAAACCATTGTTGAAATTGTTGACCCACAATTAGGGCATAAAATTTATGATGGCGCGGTGGGCAGTGCGGGGTTTTTGTGTGAAGCCTATGACTATATGACCAGCAATAAAGAATTATCGCTCAAAGAATCTAAAACCCTGCAACAAAAAACTTTTTACGGCAAAGAGAAAAAATCTCTGGCTTATATTATTGGCATTATGAATATGATTTTGCATGGGATTGAAGCCCCCAATATCTTGCATACCAATAGTTTGGCTGAAAATATCGCGGATATTCAAGAAAAAGACAGGGTGGATGTGGTGTTGGCTAATCCACCATTCGGGGGGAGCGAACGCCCCGAGATTCAAGAAAATTTTCCCATTCGCAGTGGTGAAACCGCCTATTTGTTTTTGCAACATTTTATCAAAATGCTACGCGCTGGTGGCAAATGCGGTGTGGTGATTAAAAACACTTTTTTGAGCAATACCGACGCTGCCGCTTTACGCAAACAATTATTAGAGGATTGTAACCTTTACGCCATTTTAGAATTGCCGCAAGGGGCTTTCACTGGCACGGGGGTTAAAACAGTGGTGTTGTTTTTTGATAAAGGGGTGGCCAGCAAAAATATCTGGTATTATCAGCTTAATTTGGGCAGAAATTTGGGCAAAACCAATCCACTCAATGAGCAAGATTTAGCCGATTTTAAGAATTTGCAAAAAACCAATGCTGATAGTGATAATTCTTGGACAGTCGCGCTGGATGATATTGATAAAGAGACTTGGGATTTAACATCCAAAAACCCGAATATTGCAGACACCAGCGAACAACGCCTACCTGCGGAGATATTGGCTGAGATAGAAAACCTTGATAAACAAGCCGCCAAATCTGTTACGGCGATTAAGGCATTGCTATGA
>JBPCWX010000252.1:0-5325 GCA_051009095.1 Gammaproteobacteria bacterium
CGGCCATGGCACAAAATGGTTATGTGGCGGATACGCTGGGCGAAATGGATATGTTTTACGCTTGTTGCGACCGAGTGATTATTGGCGGGAGTTTTTTGCCTTTTGGCGGGCAAAATCCGATTGAGGCAATGGCGGCAGGGGCGCCGGCGGTAATGGGTCCCTTTGCCGACAATTATGCGGTATTGACACGTTTGGCGGTCAAACGCGGCGCTTTGCAGCAAGCGGCAGATGCGGCGGTGGCGATTGCCACGGTGCAGCGAATGACAGAGGCGGAGGCTCAGCAATGCGGAGAAGCGGCGCGTCAGTTGTGCGGTGAACAGCGGGGGGCATTGTCCAAGCACATTGAGTTGGTGGCGCAATTATTGTCGAATAAGGATAAATGAAAGAGTTTTTTATTTATCTGCGGTGACTTTGGGCGGCATGTATGCTACAATATTCGCAGGAGTAAAAATTATGACTCAACAACAAATCATGCGACAGCAAAAACATGCGCAAACAAGGCGCAACGGAACGATGGTGCAAACCGCGCCCGCCGCCCCGTTTGCTGGCACTAAAACGCCAAACAAAGAGACGCTCCAAACATTCGCCAAAACTGACGCCGGGCTGGAATTGACCGAGTGCAAAGACGCCAAGGACATGTTTAAGCGGCTTGGAATCTAACAATCGTGTTGGTATGACGCCTGTTTATACAAGCAGGTTTAAAAAAGATTTGCGCTTGGCAAGTAGCCGCCAAAAAAACATGGACAAAATCAAAGCCATCATCACTGCCTTGCTCGACGGCAAAGTGCTCCCCCAAAAATTGCGCGACCATTCTTTGACCGGAAATTATCAAGGACGGCGGGAATGCCACATTGAATTCGACTGGCTACTGATATATAAACTGGACGGCGACCGCATTATTTTTGAACGCACCGGAAGCCATGCCGATTTATTTTGAATCCTAAAACAAGGGCGATAAAATTCGCCCGTCTTTTTTATCTTGCCTACCGTGCCGTCAGTTATAATTAGCCATATGTCTACAAATTTAATAGCCGCCGCTTTCGCCCGTCAGCGTCCTTGTTTGCTGGTGTTTATTACCGCTGGTTTTCCGCATGCCGATTCCACGCCCGCCATGTTGCGCGCGATTGCCGATAACGGCGCCGATATTATTGAATTGGGCGTGCCTTTTTCTGACCCTATGGCCGACGGTCCCGCCATTCAACGCTCCAGCGAAGCCGCCCTCGCCAATGGTATAACCTTGCAAAAGACCATTGCTGAAGCCGCCGCTTTTCGCGTCTATAACCATACCACGCCGCTGGCCTTGATGGGTTATACCAACTCTTTTTTGAGCCATCCCGGCGGCCTCGGCGGTCTCGCCCAAAGCACCAAACAGGCCGGGATCAATGGTTTTATTGTTGTCGATTTAGCCGATACCGACCGCGCCGCGTGGAAAAAAGAACTGTCACCCGCCGGCATTAGTCTGGTCAGTTTAGTCGCCCCCACCACCGATGATGAGCGGCTATCCCATATCGCCGCCGCCGCCGAAGGATTTGTTTATGTGATCTCACTCAAAGGCGTCACCGGTGCGGATGTGCTGGACACTAACGCCATTGCGGGGCAGCTGCAAAAAACCAAAAATGCCGCTGCGGTGCCGGTGGTGGCCGGTTTTGGCGTGCGCACCCCTGAGCAAGCGCGGGCTTTGGCGCAGCACGCAGACGGCGTGGTGGTCGGCAGCAGGATTGTCGAAATTGCCGAAAACGCCGCGGATGCTCCCGCCGCTGTGGGTGCTTTTGTCAAAGAAATGGCGCAAGCATTGCACTCATGAATTGGCTGTCTAAAATCCTTCCCGGGGTCAAGAAAAAACCGACCACTGATGCCGTTGTTCCCGATGGCTTGTGGCGTAAATGCAAACAATGCGGCGCTACTGTTTATGCCGAAGAAATGGAAAAAAATGGCTGGGTATGTACGAATTGCGATTATCACCACCGCCTGACCGCCGCCCAGCGCGCCGGCATTTTGTTTGACCAAGAGCCAGCGGCAGTGGAGTTTGCCACCGAAGTGCGCCCGGTGGATTTTCTTAAGTTTTATGACCATATATCGTATAAAGAGCGACTCACGCAGGCACAAAGGGGTGATGCGCGGCGAGAGTCCGCTGCCGTTTTTCATGGCTTTGTCAAAGAGCGCGAAATTGTCGCCGTTATCTTTGACTTTTCTTTTATGGGCGGTTCCATGGGAAGCGTCGCCGGCGAGCGTTTTGTGCGAGGCGTGGAAAAAGCGGCAAGCTTAAATGTCCCTTTTGTTTCTTTTACCTCATCGGGCGGCGCCCGCATGCAAGAAGGCATGGTGTCGCTTTTGCAGATGGCCAAAACCACCGCCGCTTTGGCCGACTTGGAGCGGTTGGGGCTGCCGTATATTAGCGTGTTGACCGACCCCACCACCGGCGGCGTGGCGGCGAGTTTTGCCCTTATCGGCGATGTTAATATTGCCGAGCCCAATGCCTTGGTTGGCTTTGCCGGGCCGCGGGTGATCGAAGAAACAGTGCGCCAAAAACTGCCCGATGGATTTCAGCGCAGCGAATTTTTACTGGAGCGCGGGGCCATTGACATGATTGTCGATCGCCGTGATCTGCGCGAGGTGCTGTCGCGTTTGCTTGCTTTTCTGGCGCCGCCGCGCCTTTAGCCGATGACGGTGGCGTTGGCCTCATGGCTGCGCTATTTGGCAACACAACATCCCCAAGCGATTGATTTGGGGCTGTCGCGCGTCGACCGGGTGCGCGCCCAATTAGATTTATCGCTGCCCATGCCGGTGTTGACTGTGGGCGGCACCAATGGCAAAGGTTCGGTGTGCGCCCTGGCAGAGGCTATTTTGTCGGCGGCTGGAGTGCATGTTGGCTGCTATACCTCGCCGCATTTGCTGTCTTTTAATGAGCGTGTCCGCCTCGGCGGTGTGCCGGCGACAGATGAGGCCTTGGTGGAATCTTTCACCATTGTCGACAAGGCGCGGCAGGCGGCGGGGGTGACGCTCACTTATTTTGAATTTACCACACTGGCGGCGGCGTGGCTTTTTGCCCGCGCCCGCTGTGATGCCGTGGTGTTGGAGGTGGGACTCGGCGGGCGGTTGGATGCAGTCAATGTTTTTGAGCCGGCGACAGCGGTTATCACCAGTGTTGGTTTTGACCATATGGAATTTTTGGGCGATACCATAGATTCCATTGCGCGTGAAAAAGCGGGAATTTTGCGCCCGCACAAACCGGCGGTGGCGGGTTTTTCGCCGCCCGAATTAATAAAACATGCCGATGATATAAAAGCCGATCTGTGGTTGGCGGGGCGTGATTTTGGTGCGCAGCGCATTGCCGGCGGCTGGCATTATTGGGGACGGCGAAAACTGTACAATCTGCCGGCGCCCGCTTTGCGGGGGACGCATCAGATTGATAATGCCGCAGTGGTTTTGGCGGCTTTGGAGCGGTTGCCGTCTTCTTGCTGGCCAGGAAGCGGGGCGATTCGGCGAGGCTTGCATCACGTGGATATGCCGGCGCGCGGACAAGTTTTACCCTCTCGGCCGTTGGTGGTGCTGGATGTGGCACACAACGCTCAAGCGGCGGTGGCATTGGAGAAATTTTTGTTTGACATGGGTTATTTTCCGCGCACTGCGGCAGTGCTGGGCATGTTGGCGCGTAAAGATGCGGTGGCTTTTGTCCGTCCTTTGCTGCGGCGCATCGAGCGGTGGTATGTTGCTTGTCCGCAAGGGGGAGATGCGGCGGCGGCAACGGTGGCGGAAGCGGTGCGGTCGCTTGGCGGCGATGCGGTGGTGTGTCATTCCGTGGCCGCAGCGGCAAAGAGTGCGGCGGACTATTGCGGCGATGATGGCAGGGTTTTGATTACCGGGTCTTTTATGACTGTTGCCGATTATATGCAAAATGTAGACAAGCGATCAACCTGATTGACAGTGGCATTTTGCCATTCACCAGATCTTTGCCTGTTTATTGAGCCGCGCTAATTCTGCCGCAGTGCCGATGTCGGTGCGATATTCCAAGACGCCGTCAGAACATGCCGCCAAACCGTCGTTAATGCGTTTTGCCGCGGTGGGAATGTCGGTGTCGGTGCAGGTTATTGCGGCCACTCGAGATGATGACACGGTGCGGCAGCCGCCATTATCCGCCCGCTCCGCCGCCGCATAAAAAACCGATAAACCGCGTGCTGATAATTCTTCTTCAGCCAGGCAAAAATTTAATGCTTCGCCCTGATGCGGATAGGACGGCGACACCAGATATTTGACCACGCTGCACTGGGGGGCAAAAGCGACTGTTGCCAAAGTTTGCGCCGCCATATGTTGCAGCACCTCGGCGAATGATGAGCGCAAAACAGCCAGCACATTCAATGCCTCCGGGTCGCCAAAGCGGGCGTTAAATTCCATAAACTTAATCCCCTCGGCAGTCAGAAAAAAACCGCCGTTGAGCACGCCGTTAAAATGCCGCTTTTGTTCGCGCAAGCGCGCCACCACGGCGGCGATGATGTCCGCACATTCGTTCCTTTGCGCTGGCGGCAAAAAAGGCAGTCCGTCCGCGGCGGCAAAGCAGCCCATGCCGCCGGTGCCGGGGCCGGTGTCGCCTTCATAGCGATAGGGATAGTCATATGTTGCCGGGGCGCACACGGTGTTTTTGCCGTCCGTTAGTCCCATGATGGTAAATTCCAACCCGTCCAATTTTTCCACCCACAAAACGGCGTTGCCGGCGTTTAGCAATTCTTGAGTATAGAGTGCTGCTTCGTCGATATCGCGCAGATGTTCTCCCATCACTTTGACGCCTTTGCCGCCAGTGAGTCCTTGCGGTTTGACGACGATGTCTTTTTGCGCGGCGCGAAAATCTTCTTTTGCTTGGATGATGTCGGCGGTGGCATTAATCACGCGAAAAAAGGGAGTGTATTGCGGCCACAAATCCGCCATTAATTCCATGGCAAAAATTTTGTCCCATTCAATTTGTGCACCTTGTTTGGTGGGTCCCACCGTGCGGATTTTTTTTGCCTGCAAAATATCAATAACCCCTGCTGCCAGCGGATTGTCAGCATTGACAAAAACCAGGTCGGCTTTTTGCCGGTGCGCAAAATCGGCGATTATATTGCCGTCATTAATATTATTCACCTGCCACGTGCCGCCGCTATTTTCCACGCATTCAATGATGGTCGGATTGCGATGGGTGAGGAGCGCGCTGACTTTGCTGTCTGCGGCGAGTTTGCGGGCAAAAGCCGCCTCGCGTCCGCCGCCGCCAACTATGATGATGTGAAACATGTTTATATCCTGCGGGCTTCCCAGCCAAATTCGGAGCTGGGAGATGATAAATATCGCACCCTG